>CAZQDF010000128.1:0-5384 GCA_964592065.1 uncultured Dehalococcoidales bacterium
GGAATGTAGGACATGAACAATCTGAGTCTTCATTCAATACGGAAACATTCTGGCTTCTTGTGTCTCTAAGTCTCTGTGCTGCTGCCCGACTTCACCAGTGCAGGTCAAGGTCAATTACGACGCCCGAAACCAAACAAACGCGCCAAGCATCCGAGTGGCTTCGGTGTCCAGAAGGCACCTTTGATTGTCTGCGAAATTTGATAGCCCAAGTTTTCTTGTAGATAACGAGGGAAGCCTCTAGTATTCATTAGGCGACTTGCTTCTTCTCGCAGGTCTGGGTCATCTGGTAAGTATTTCTCAAGGCAGTAGAATACGTAAGGCGGAATTGTTACGATGAATTGGTTCAAGGGTGATAGTTTATTGTAAGGAATCCCTGCTACTTCGGCATATCGCTTTACTTCGGCTAGCATTCGTGGTCTGTCCTCTTTGAGGACTCCAAATCGGAAAGGGTTTCTGTCATGTGCAGTGGCCCACCCGTCAGAAAGCATGTCCATTGCCGCGTTAAAGCCCGTTTCGTATTCTTCGTGTCCAACTCTAATTGCTATATCGAGTAATTGCCCCAGTGCAGTTATATAGTCACTGCAGAACGACTCTAACTCAGATGATATGTCTAATGCTTCCATCGGGGCAGTGCTAGCCCTTTGGGTGGGTGAATTCCTCTCATAACCTAACCTTCTCACAAGGTCTTGCACAGATTTTTGTGCCCTGTTGTAGAGAAGTTCAAAATACTCACCTTGAGGATGTAGCTGTGTGTCTCGAATTTGAACACTTAGACGTGCACCAGCATCTTTAGGGCTATAAGAGGGAGGATAAGAGATAAAGCTTACAACCGTTCTATTATCCTTTTTCCATGTATAGACCCTGGTTCCTGTTTCATCTTCCTCTTGAATTCGGCCGTTATGGTATAATCCCTCTAACGAGACAAGAAATACCTTCGTCACCTCAAGCTCTGAGCTATGCCGTTTCAGGTTGGCAGGTCTACCTAAGCTAATTACACAATCAGCAGCTTTATTATTTATAAAACTAATGGTAACTATGGAAAAGGCTTGGTAGTCGCGAAGCCTGAAATCATAAATGAATTGCACCATAGCATCAAATTGTGCATAATGCCTATCAGCACGGTAATGATGTAACTCTTCATCGGTGAACAACCTTGCATCAAAGGCAGCACATTCCCCCAGAACTTGGGTGGGCGATTTCCTCATTAGGTCGCATGCAAAGGATATTTGAAAGAAACGTTTGTTTCCTTTATTTGCACCCATTCATTGCCTCCCTTTCAACCGACTTGTCAGGAGGGAAGATAGTGCCTTCAGATTCTTGGTTATCAGTGCTGACCTTGCAATCGCAATAGATAGCTGTGTTTTTCATGGTCTCTTATACCTCCCGAACTGCAACTTGCTATAGTCAGGACCGGATCCTTCCCATTCCCATTTTTCTATTTGTTTGTAATAACACCTATCTCGTGAATTACCCCTTCAAATGAATTGCGATTTGAAGGATGCACAATATGGTCATTAATCCAAATAGTGCGACCGCACTTATGGATTCGTATGTCAGAGCTTGTTCCGTCTGCAAAGGTGACTTCAATGTTACCGATATACAGTTTTTTACTTGTCATTTCTTCACCGCATTCCAGCTTGGCTGATTGTTCACATGATGTATGAGTCACTTGCAAGATATAATGCTGGCTCTACCATATCATTTCCGTAGAGGTAGCAGCTTGCAACATAATATGGGCAACCGCCATGGATATTTCCTACGGCATCAGGAATATGGATGATTTTCGCTGGTTTAGGATATTTTGGCGACCTAGGGTATACGGTCATTTCCATTCGCAAACATTTCAGATTTGAAGGAACTGAGATTATCTGATATTGTTTCATGGCTTTAGTAGACCTATCAAGAGCTGCAATATCGCCGGTAAAAGCGTAGAGCACCGTCTGGGACTTCTTTACCGGAAACCAGTCCAGTTCAAACTCATCAACTACACCATTCTTACTAGTCATGTGAACAATCCCCCTGTTCTGCCCAATATTTGGTGGGTGGAACGTTACGTGAGGGCTGTCCGCATCCTTAATACCGACATTGCCACTGGTTAGAATCTTTGTATGCTCTGTAAAGTGTCCAGAACGAGCTATTGCACTGCCATATTCTGTGAATTCGAATACTCTGGAAAGGAAACCAAGTGATAATGAACCGTCTTGTAAAAACTCTATCCAACAAAATGAATAGTAGGCACCTCTCCATACGAAGTAAATACGTATTCTTCGAATGCTTTTTGGATGCACGTGGTTATCCCTCGTCACCGTCAGGTCTCCAATGACAATGCTTCCATTAATGACATTGTATCAATACGATATCCCCTTGACTGGTTGGGCTTCAACCGCTTCAATAAAAGCAAACCAGCGTTTATTATGCTTTATCGTTTATGATGAACAAGGTATTTAACAATCTGGCGAATTGTGCAATTTTCTAAGCACTTCAAGCGTTGAGTAATAAATTCAATTTCGCTCTGGCTTAATCGCTCCATAATAACCCTTTGAAAACCAACATAATGTCTCATAAAAGTCCTCTCCCTTGAAGGGAGAGGTTAGAGCCTGTCCTGAGCTTGCCAAAGGATGATGGTGAATTTCCCCCTCCCTCTAGCTCCCTCCCACTAGGGGAGGGAGAACTACGAGGATTTTCGCGGTTAACTATAATCATATTTTGATTTCCTCGCCTGCTGCCATTACTTCTCCCTGGTAATAACGAAGTCTGGCGCAGCATATTTTCCTTTCTCACACACCCCCTAATCCTTATGACCGGTATGTTGTCTCGGTTCGACGAGCCAGTTGTAATATCAAAACCAGTTTCTCATCGTCATATATTTCGTAGACCACCCGGTAATTGCCCGCCCTTATTCGGTAGGCTCTCTCAGAGCCTTCGATTCTTCTAACCCCATGGGGACGGGGTTCATTGGCTAGACCCCTGATAGCGACTCGTAACCGCTCAAAGTCATGCTTCTGTATCCGCCTTTTCAGTCTTTCCAAATTACAGTCGGCCGCTGGTGAGACTTCAAGCCGGTACACTCTTTGTCCCTGCAGCTCGTTCTCGCTGGGTTACTGCCTCTTCCAATTCTGGCTCAACTTCAGACCAAGGCCGTCCACCCTTTCCCTTCCACTCAGCATGGGCAGCTTCAATTGTAGGTAGTAGCTCGGCATCCTCATGGCTATCCAACCACTCACGCACTGCTTCACTAACGATATCACTTGCTGCAATATGTCTCCTTGCTGCCTCCACTTTTAGATATGTATAGAGTTCCTCATCGTGAAATACCACTGTCATTCTTCTAGTCATAGCACCCTCCCTTAACATACATACTTGCATACATACATATAAGCATTCTAACAATGCTAGACAAGGATGGCAAGGTGATGATTGAACGAAACAGCGAATTGCACAGTTTGCCAATCACCTTCAAGCACCGAGTGATAAATTCAATCTCGCTCTGGCTTAAACATCCTTGTTTCTTCTCATACTCAAGAAGTCTAAATTGTATTCCTCAATCAGGCCCGCATCGGCAAAGCTGAAGTAGCGATTGTCGCCTATGATGATATGGTCTAAGACCTTAATTTGCGTAATATTGGCAGCAAAAACTAAATCCCGGGTTATTTGTTTATCATTATCGCTGGGCTCAGGGCTCCCTGCAGGGTGATTGTGAGCGAAAATTAGAGCGGCAGCGTCATATTTGATGGCCTTCTCGATGATTTCTCGGGAATAGACGGCACTGGCGTTTAATGTTCCTTTAAAGAGGTCCTCCACTTTGATAATCTGGTTTTGGCTATCCAGGAACATAACCTTAAAAAATTCCTTTTTTAGGTCTCGCATAGAGTGGTACAGGTAATCAAAGACCTCCTTGGAGGACTTGCAATAGGGTTTATTGAGAATCTGCTCCTCGAGAAACTTTTGGGATACATCCTGTATGAGCTTGATGGCGAAGGCACTGGCAGGACCAATACCGTCAATCTCCTGTAGCTCTTCAGTAGAAGCAGCTAAGACTCCCCGCAAGGTTTTGAACCTTTTTATCGCTTCTTTAGCCTGCGGTTTACAATCCCCACGCGTACCCCCCAAAGTGAGCAGCAGTTCAACAATCTCATAATCATGGGCTCCCGCGAGCCCCGACTTAAGGAATTTCTGTCGTAACCTTCCTCTGTGCCCTTCCTGACTTTTGGCTTCCATCATCTCGTTTGTCCTAAATTATATACTTCAACTATAATTGTGGGAACTGAGGTTAAATTATGCCAAACCACCATATCTGGACCATCGGCTGCCAGATGAATAAGGCAGAATCGCAGTGGATAGCCAGCTACCTGGACTCCGCTGGCTATCAAGCTACGACTTCCTTCCAGGAAGCTGATTTAGTAGTCCTCAATACCTGCGTGGTAAGGCGAAGCGCTGAGGATAAGGTCTTGGGCACCTTGGGTCTTTTGAAAGGATTGAAAAAGAGGCGTCCCAATCTCTCCATTCTGGTCACTGGATGCTTCGTTGATTCCGATATCGAGGGATTGAAAAGGCGCTTTCCACATGTGGACTTTTTCTTCAAACCAGGGACCTATTCCGAACTAACCAGTTGGGCTCAACAACAAGGCATCTCTGCTGCTGAACAAGGATTGCTTCGCGGAGTTTACCCTGCGCGGGATTCTTCGGTCGCGGAGCCTGTCCTGAGCGGTGAGATTCTTCCCCTTCACTTCGTTCAGGGTCAGAATGACAGGGGGCGAAGGGCTCGCAATGACGCTTGCGAGGCTCCTTCCCCATGTGCTTTTGTCCCCATCATCCAGGGTTGCGATAATTTCTGCTCTTACTGTATTGTTCCTTATAGGAGAGGGAGAGAGAGAAGTCGTCCCCTGGAAGAGATAGCCTGCGAAGTCGAAGCATTAGTGAGGCAGGGAGTAAGAGAGGTAACTTTGCTGGGGCAGAATGTTGATTCTTACGGGCATGATTTGCCTGAGCACCCTGACCTGGCTGATTTGCTGACCGAGTTAAATGGCATTGATGGCCTGGCCAGGATTCGCTTCCTCACGAATCATCCCAAAGACATGAGCCTTAAACTTATCAAAACTGTAGCTTCTCTGGGCAAGGTTTGTGAACACCTGGAGCTAGCTGTCCAGGCAGGTGACAGTGATATACTAAAACTTATGAGACGAGGGTATACTATAGAGCAATATAGAGAGCTTGTTCAGGCTATTCGGGGTCATATTCCTCAAATATCGTTAAGCACCGATGTCATTGTGGGCTTTCCTGGAGAAACAGAGGAACAGTTTGAGCACACCTTTTGTCTGCTGGAGGAAACGAGATTCGATGTTGTTCATGCGGCTGCCTATTCTCCTCGACCTGGCACCATCGCC
>CAZQDF010000129.1:0-5370 GCA_964592065.1 uncultured Dehalococcoidales bacterium
CAACATGGTTTTCAATATCTGCAATACCTTCATAACTTGATCTCCAATAATAGGAACGAATCAATCGATAGAAAGGTTTATTTGCAATAAAGGCATTTCTTAGCAAAGCAAGGACGATATTTCTATGCTTTAGGTAGGGAAACACATAGAAGTTCAGTCTTGTTTCCCCGGAAAGTGACCGAAATTACGGCTATCTTATGTTTTTTGTCAAATTGTGTGGGAATAGCTAGTATTGCCATTGTCAAAGCTGCTTAGGTAGGTTCCTTTCATAACTTCTAGATGTTATTCAACTTTATAAAGCCTTCATCCTCATTCGGCTTAAGGATAAGGGTAGTGCAGCATATTTTGCTCTATCTGCTTGACTCTATGCATCTCCTGTTGAGATCAGGAGTCATGAGGGAAAAACCTACTATGTAACTAGGATATACTAAACTTGACATTCCCGCTTCATAATCTTCTTCATGGCTGGCCCACTTAACCACCCATGCAGTTCATCTGTCTTCGCCAATAACATAACATCTGCTGGGGTATACTTCCTGGGAAATCGGTGTCTTCGGTATGGCATTTGTTTTAATCGACCCCTTCGTTTGTACTCTGTTATTAGCCGAGACACCTGTGATCGGGAATAGCCCGTAATCCTCCCGATATATCGTCGTATCACCCCTTTATCAGCTCTCTTGAGCCTATGATATCTAAATCTTTTATCATCACCTCCTCTATCCAATCGTATTTCTCTCCCACAGCTAGCGCCCTGAATTCAATCGCCTCACTCCCTCCCAGAAATTGTTTGACTTGTTCTATTGTTTGTAGATTCCTATCGTTCATGATCAGTCGCATGTCCCAATCATAAACGAGTTGCCCTAACTTCTCAGGCTCATCTCGCGTTAGAAATCGATACCCTCTTCAGGCTCATCTTGTATTGGAAGAGACTCGACTTGCTTTCCCTCCAAATCGAAGATATAGTTGAGGCAGGAATCAAGGATATAGGCGTTTTAAGGAACTATGTTGTCGCCTGATTACACAGCCATTGAGTAGCTTTATCCAACTAGGTGATATCGAGTAGGTATAGGAGGATAAGTAAGATGGTACAAGAAGTAAAGCTAATGCCCAGCAATCCCTTTGAGCACGATAAGTACATACCTGAGACATTCAATGTGGTAGGGAAGCGAGGTATGCGCCGCATAGACGGGTATAGGAAAGCGAGCGGAGCAGCAATTTATACCAAGGATATACTATTGCAAGGAATGCTGTATGCCAAATTTCTCACATGTCCCTATCCCAATGCAAAGATTAAGAGTATGGATACGAGCAAGGCTGAGACATTGCCAGGTGTGAGAGCTGTACTTAGATATGACGATCCAGAGCTACCACGTGTAGCCGATTTAGAAGGAGGTTTTAGGTATGTCCAGAGAAGGAATCGCGATTGAGCATGCAAAGGCTGCAGTACCAGTGACCGAAGCACCAGTAAGATTCACTGTAAATGGGGAGGTACACGAACTCTGGGTCAAGTCGAGGTGGACATTGCAGTATGTCCTTCACGATAAACTGGGGCTGATTGGAGCCAAGGCGTTCTGTGACAGGGGGGAATGCGGAGCATGTAGTGTCATCATGGACGGGAGGCCAATCCTTTCATGTATGACATTGGCCATAGAGTGTGATGGCAAAAACATAGAGACTGTAGAGGGAATTGCAAAGGCCAAGCACCCGCTGATTGAGGCTTATGTCAAGCATAGTTGCATGCAGTGTGGTTTTTGTACCCCCGGCTTTGTGGTGACGGCGAAGGCCCTGCTGGATAGAAACCCCGATCCAACGGAGGAGGAAATAAAAGAGGCTCTTGCCGGCAATCTATGCCGCTGTGGCACATATCCCCAGCATCCAAAAGCAATGCTGGAAGCAGCTAAGAAACTTCAAGGAGGATAAGAGAAGATGGCTAACGATGAAATGTCACAAATATTAGAGCCAGATGAAACGTCAAAAGCATTAGAGCTATTCGACAATTTAAGGGCTGATAAGTACCCCCTGAAGGAGTATAACAATATCGGGAAACGTGGTGTACGCCGTATAGATGGATATGAGAAGGCAACTGGAAAAGCAGAATATACTAGGGATGTACAACTACCGGGGATGCTCTACGCCAGGTTTCTTACCTCCCCCTATCCTCATGCTGAGATCAAGAGCATGGATACAAGCAAAGCCGAGGCGTTGCCCGGGGTAAGATATGTACTCAGATACGATGACCCTGAGTTACCACCCGCAGTTGATCTAGGTGGCCATTACCCATCAAAGTTGCCACCTCTTCCAAAAGTAGCTCATTTTCAAGGGGAGGAGGTTGGGGCTTTTGTGGCTGCTGATAGTGAGGATGTAGCCGAACAGGCACTGAAACTAATAGATGTGGAATGGGAGGAGCGCCCCTTTGTCCTGGACCCGGAGGAAGCGTTAAAGCCAGATGCCCCGCTATCAAACCCTGAGGCCTTCCCTAATAGCAACATAGAAGAAGATGTTGTAGACGTTGAGCTTGGTGATGTGGAGAGGGGTTTCGCTGAAGCGGATAGAATAATTGAATTCAAGGCAGTACGAACGTTCAATGCTTGGATAGGGCCAGAGGTTCCTTGTGGTGTGTTCAGATGGAATGGAGAATACCCAGAAGTCTGGGTGAAACAGCAGCGGCCTCATTGGAGCAAACGAGTGGTGGCTTCATGGTTTGGAGGAATACCTAAGAATAAGATCCAGATACACTGCCCGTATCAGGGGGCAAGCTTTGGCGGATGGAGCCAGATGTCTTGGAATCATGGTGGTCACTACTGCGCTGCAGTCGTAGCCAAGAGGACTGGAAGGCCTGTAAAGTGGTCGTTTAATAGGAGAGAGGACTTCTATGGTGGTGAGATGGATGAGGGAGTGTATTATATTAAGGCAGGGGCTAGAAATGATGGAACTATTACAGCAGTACAAATCAGGTTTGTGATGGCCAACTCGCAATGGCCGTGGGGGTGCACCGAGCACTTTCTTGAGAACACTAAGATCCCCAACCTATATGGGAAAAGGCAGAGGGTGTGGGTCAATAAGGGAATAAATACGGCGATTAGATGCGAACAAAATGCAAATTGCCTTGCTTTTACTTTAGTATTTAGCCATGTAGCCGCTGAGCTGCAACTTGACCCCATTGAGGTTGCCTTCAAAAATGATGGTGCCGAGGGACATGATGTGACTTGGCTCAACGAGCGTAAGGCAGAGATGGGGTTTCAGGTTAGAGATAGCCTTAGGGAGTGCGTGGAGAGGGGCAAAGCAGCCATAGACTGGGATAACAAGTGGCATGCACCGGGTACGAAGAAGCTCCCCAATGGCAAGATGCATGGTATAGCTTTTTGCTGGACACACGAGTGGGATGATTCGGCAGGATCAGGTGAAATAGCCATACGCATTGAACGTGACGATGGAACAGCTAGTATCCTAGGCTCCCGCTCTGACATTGGAGTTTGTGCTGAGACTGCTTACTGTCAGGTTGCCGCCGATGAACTGGGTATGCGCTATGAGGACGTTTTCTATAGGCAGCAGAATGATACCGGTTTCTTCCCTATGACGCCTGATTCGTCCACCAATATGTCTGTTAATGGGTTTGCTATTAGGAATGCAGCTAGGATTCTAAAACGAAGGATCCTTGAAGCTGCTACTAGCCCTAGAGGGGTATCGCAGCGAGGTAGCTATCCACCTAGCTTCCCTGACATGAAGCCTGAGGACCTGGACATCAAGGACAACGTAATCTATGTCAAAGCAGACCCATCAAGGCGGATGACAATGGCCGAATTCGTGGGACCGTCCGGGCCTGCTGGGCCACTGGTCTTCCATGAATTCTGGGAGCCTAGGACCAATTTCACGCTGCTCCTGTTTGCCCATGGCAGCCAAGTCATGATTGGAACCTACAGAAAGTCCGAAAGACCCCGTCCCCGGCTGTGCCGGCAGGCACATTTCATGGAGGTGGAGGTGGATACCGAGACTGGAGAGATTAACATAACCAGGGTAGTTAATGTCAATGATGTTGGCAAAGTGGTGAATTGGGAGGCTTGTGAGGGTCAGCAGTACGGTGGCAGCTATATGGGGGTAGGCCGAGGTCATAGTGAGGAAGTTATCCATGACCCGATTACTGGAGTAATGCTTAACGGCAATCTCCTTAACTACAAATTTGCTACCATGAATGACATCGGATCCATAGACACAATCCTTGTCGAGACTGGGATGGGGTATGGTCCTTATGGGTTAGTTGGTATCGGTGAAGATATTGCCGCTGATATACCGGCACTCATTAGCTGCGCTGTCCACAATGCCATAGGCAAATGGGTTGATGATTTTCCCATCACCCCGGATAAGGTTCTAAAAGCGTTAGGAAAAGCATAGAGAGAATAGGATAAAGAAAATTGCAGCAATTTCATAGAATTCCTTGAATTATCTATTTGACCTGCCTCAAATAGTGATACCACTCTTTAAGTCGTTATTGAAGTCAGTATAGCCCTAGGAGCCGGAGGTCTATAGCCCAGAATACTATGAGGCCGTACCTGATTATATTCTCTCCTCCACTGTTCAATCAATACCTTAGCTTCAGTCAAAGCATAGAATACCTCTCGCTTGAGTAACTCATCCCTCAATTTCCCGTTGAACGATTCAATAAAACCGTTGTCCCACGGACTGCCTGGCTCTATAAACAAACTCTTGACTCCAATACCCCGCACCCATCTCTGCAACAATTGGCACGAATCGCTAGGGATGAAGGTTATCAGTTGGAAAGAAAAGAAGAGAGTTATGCCATACCGACCTCGGTGAAACAAATTCTGTAGGAGAACCTGTAGAAGAATATATATATGTTTTTGGTACAGGATTTGCTACAGAAGTTTCAGACAATCAGATAATTCGGTGAACACCGTCCCCACCTTCCCAAGGATAACAATAGTTCAAGTAGAATCCTTACTTTGCAGAGGGTATTGTCCGACCGCAATGCCTTCTGCTATTTATTTCAAACCTTGCTCTTAGACGCATGCTAAAATTCTCGCAAACTCCCCTTATAACTTTGGGGATAGATTGCGAGAAATGAAGTTCAGCTAAGCTAGTAGTTGAAAGACCACAGGGCTGAGTTGGTATTGTTCTTGCTTTGATGCCTTGCTTCTATGTGATTGTCCTACTACGTCTTCTATTTGAGGTTTGCTAGAGGTATAATTGAATCAAGAGGGGGAAGTGAGGAAGCTAGTCATTATAGCCATGCTTGCAATCCTGCTGGCAGGGTTTGTTGTAACTCTTTGGTAATGTCCTCTAGAAAACTCGATAGAAATGTCCTCTTTCCGAGAAAAGTGGTAAAGAAGAGGCAACTCGCAAGGAGGTGCCTGA
>CAZQDF010000130.1:0-5340 GCA_964592065.1 uncultured Dehalococcoidales bacterium
AGGTATTCCATAAGCCCGTAGATAGCTATGATTAGGCACAAGCCGAGCAATAAAAGTAGCGCCAATGCTTTAGCCTTGTCTCTCAGCCAGTCAATTAGTGCCTGGGCTGACAGCCCGTAGCGATGCGGCAATATAAAACCATGATAGTAATCTAACGGCGCCATTATCACTCCATAGACCATTGCCAGAATCAATAAGTATAAAGCTACTCTCCATGGTAAAGAGAAGGGCAAAAGACCGGCTAGCTTAGCCGATGCACCGATGAAAAGGAAGATTAATAGCAAAATGAGGCTTATTCCGAGCTCGAGAAAAAAACCACGCCGCGATAATCTACTATATTCTCTGGCTTTTTGTTGGCGCGCTGGGTCCAGGGTGATATGTGTTAAGGTCGTCATACAGTGGCCAAATCTAGGGCGCAGATGCTATGTAGCCTTCTCCCTGGTGACTACAACCATCTCTATTTTCATTCCGCGCATTTCGGTTATGACAAATTTCAAGTCCTTGTATTTCAGTTGTTCCCCCTGCTTTGGTATGCGACCTAGATGACTAAGGATAAAACCAGCCACCGTCTCGTAATCATCTAAAGGTAGCCCCAGCCCCAGTTCCTCGTTAGCTTCTTCAATTCGAAATCCACCATCAAACTGGAAGGTACTATCACCGGTTACCACAAAATCCCTAGCCTCGCCGGTCAGCTCATCCCGGATATCGCCCATAATCTCCTCGGTTAACTGCCCCAAGGTGACCATTCCAGCTATGCCTCCGAACTCATCCACAACTATTGCCATGTGATGACCGCCATCTTTCATTTCGGTGAGAAGTTCTCCTAAATGCTTGCTTTCGGGTATAAAATAGGCAGTGCGTACTAAATCATCGATGACAGTTCTCTTGCTCGCAGAATCATCAGCCAGCTTCATTAGAATATCCTTGGCAGACAAGATGCCCATCACATTATCAGTATTATCTTTATACACGGGGAAACGGCTGTAAGGCTTCTGAACATAAATATCTAGAAAATCGTTTACCTTCGTTCCCTGTTCTACCCAGGCAATTTCAGTCCTGGGAATCATTATCTTGCTTACGGGGCGGTCGGTAAACTCGAAGACTTTGTGCAACATCTCCGCCTCATTCTCCTCTACCACCCCTTCAACCTCACCAGCATTTATTGCAGAGCGTATTTCACCCTCACTTACTAACCTGTCACCTTCCTCAGGCTGGGCTACCATTCTACTGAATCTCAGGCCAATGCGACCCAGTACCAGAACAAAGGGGTAAAGACACCACTCCATTACCCTCAATGGGGTAATATAGAGCAAAGACAGTCGCTGAGCATGACGCATCGCCAGAGTCTTGGGAATAAGCTCGCCAAAAACTAAAACCAGCGCTGTCACCCCGATGGTAGCTATGATTGGCCCCCAGGGTAGGCCCAATATTGCCACGGCCATGATGGTGCCCAGGGTAGCCGCAGCCACATTTACCAGGTTATTACCCAGTAGAACAGTGGCCAGAAATCTCTCCGGTTTCTCAGATGCTTTAGCTAGCTGCTTTGCTCCCTTAACGCCACTCTCTACAAGATACCTTATGCGGAGTTTAGGCAGGGAAATAAAAGCTGACTCAGCACTGGAGAAGAAAGCTGAAAGCGCTAAGCAGACCAGAAAGGCCAATAAAAGCCAACTATCGGTGTCGTCCACCTAGCACCACCCCCTAAACCCATCCTGTAAGAAAACTGATGATGTTATCCAAATAAGTTTTCATGCTAAAGGTACAATATTTGCCAGAATTATAATAGCATTGATTAGCAGACTTGTCAAAAAGCTTATAGCCCCGCTCGCATCTAGTGGTGTTCCTTGCGGGGGTATCCTGCCCCTGGTGTAATATCCCGCAATTATGTATCTACTATCACGCTGAGAAGGGGTATAATAGAGATAGTCACTAAACCAGTCTTGGGAGGAGGTGATGAAATGCCCACATACGAGTTTTGGTGTCCAAAGTGTGGTAAGGAGTTTGAGGTCAAAAGACCGATAGCTGATTTTGACAAGCCTGCTTTGTGTCCTGATTGTGGCACCCGGGGAGAGAAATTGGTGTCAACTTTCGCCTCAAAAACTGGCGACTCCTTGCAAGTGCCGGCAAAACCACCTTTCAGAAGGAAAGGATGAACAGCAACTCCCCAAAATGGCAGCACCCGGGTGGTAAACTTCGGGAACTGGGCGCAGAAGCACTGACCGATGCTGAGCTCCTTTCAATTCTTATTGCCCCTGGCATCCCAGGCAAGCCAGCGGAGGAGATTTTACAGAAATTCGGCGGCTTTAAAGGCATGGCAAATCAGTCCTTAGAAAAACTCTTGGATATAAAAGGCATGGCTGATGTTAAAATAATCCGCATTGCTGCCTATCGTTGAAGGTACACATGACTCAATATATTCAAACCCAAGACGAATTATTAGCCCATTTAGAAGAGCAAATAACTTTCATGAAACAATCAGCTATTTCTTATGACAATGGCTTTGAAGGTGAAGGGAAAAGACTAGCTGTCGTTATTCGAGTTTTAGTTCCCGACACATCACAATCTACGTCATTGTTGACCCTGCTAGGGAGAAAAAGGCAAATGCTTTTCTACGATTCAGCTAGCAAATATAATCCTAGAAATCTAGCTACGAGCAATTGCCTCACAGTGATGAAATTATCAACAGACGAAGCAAAATATGTCGCTCCATTGGATGACCTTTCTCCTGCTAGAGACAAAAACAAGAAGAGAAAGTTCGACAATTGGTGGAAAAGATTAATCATATACAAGGATAATAAAAACAATACATTTACTAGGAGCGACTTGGTGCTTGCGGTTGCAAATAAGGAGGGAGGAGCTCATATCGACCCAAAACTCGATCAAGCTTATGCTAACCTTTCAAGATTCGATTCATTAGGTTGGAAGCAGTTTGTGCATGGTGAAGAAAAAGATTTCAATAATACTCCGATATTACCCAGTATCCGCCAAATCGCTCATGAAGTTCTGAAAACATTGAAAGATGAGTTCCCAGACCTATTTTGATTCAAGAGGTAGGTGGAGTAAAGATATGTTCATGGCACAAGAACAAGCTCGCCAGGAAATAAGCAAGCTGGTTGCCAAATATCGGAATCTAACAGCAGCAGCCATCAAGAAATATACCGAAGCGGATACCCGCCGTGTTTTTATCATGCCTTTATTTCATGCTCTGGGCTGGGATGTATATAGCAGGGAGGAAGTAGCCGAGGAGGTTAAAGCAGCCACCGGGCGAGTGGATTATGTTTTTAAGCTACACGGAGTCTCTCAGTTCTATTTAGAGGCTAAAGCGTTACGAGTTGACTTGGCCAAGCCCGAATATATCAAGCAAGCGATTACCTACGCCTACAACAAAGGAATAACCTGGGCGATTCTCACTGATTTTGAAGGACTACAGGTTTATAACGCCCAAACGGGTCGACTTTTCATAAACCTTTCTTATGATAATTATCTCAGGGATTTCGATGACCTTTGGCTTCTATCCCGAGAATTGCTGGAAAATAATGCCCTGAATGAGAAAGCTGAGAAATATGGAGCACTTCCTCCGCGGCTAGGAGTAGAGCAAAGACTGTTTAACCAGCTCCGTCATTGGCGTGAGGAACTCTTTACTCAGCTTTACCACTACAACCCAAACCTGAGCTTCAATCAAATAGACGAAGTCATCCAGCGACTTTTTAATCGCCTAATCTTTATTCGCACCTGCGAGGACAGGAGAATAGAAGACAAAGTCTTGCTAGGTGCTGTGCATGAATGGCGCAGCGGTGGACGCAAGGGAGAGCTAATCGAATCACTGCGCCGCATCTTCCAAGACTATGATGGCTATTATGACAGCGACCTTTTCGCTCTCCACCTGGTTGACCAGGTTTTTATTGAAAGCGCAACTGTTGAGAATATAATCAATGGCTTATACGAAATTCCGGGTGGCATGGTCAACTACGACTTCTCCCTCATTGATGCCGATGTACTTGGTGCAGTATATGAGCAATACTTAGGACATGTAGCCACTGTAGTCAAGCAGCGAGCGGAAAAAGCACAAATTCGCATGGATTTAGGGCTTGCTTCTGAACCAACGTTCGAACTTACTGCCAAAAAGGAACGACGCAAAGAGCACGGAATATACTATACTCCTAGATTCATAACTGATTACATAGTTAAGGAAACCGTGGGGCGTTTGCTTAAGGAACGCAGCCACAATGGAATACTCAATATTAAGATTCTAGACCCAGCCTGTGGCTCAGGCTCTTTCTTAATTCGCGCTTACGACGAACTCCTAAACTATCACGCTTATCGAAGCGGCAAATCAGCTTCCGAGCTTGACCAATGGGAACGCTTGCCTATCCTAATTAAAAACATCTTTGGCGTCGACCTCGATACACAAGCTATTGAGATAGCTCGCTTAAACCTGCTGCTCCGTAGCTTGGCAAAGAGAGAGACCCTCCCAAGCCTTGCTGATAACATTCGCCAGGGCAATTCGCTTATTTCGGGCACCGAAGAAGGACTCAAAAGCTACTTTGGCGATAACTGGCGAGAAAAGAAGCCTTTCAACTGGGAGGAGGAATTTGAGGATATTATGGCTGGCGGCAGTTTTGATGTGGTTATAGGCAATCCACCGTATGTGAGGATACAAACACTGCCCCGAGACGAAGCCGCGTACTACCGTGGATATTATGAGTCCGCCTTCGGTTCTTTCGACATATACATTATTTTCTTGGAGCGGGCAATTAAATTGTTGAAACCAAGCGGGCGACTGGGCTTCATCACTTCGGGGAAATTCCTCAAGGCAGATTATGGCAAGAAAATCCAGCAAATCCTGCATCAGGAGTGCACCGTTGAAAGTATTGTAGACCTTTCAGCCCAACAGGTATTCGCAGAAGCAACAACTTATCCCGTTATGATCGTGCTCAAGAAAGGAATTGAGGAGAAATTACTACGCTACACTTTTATCCCCACAGATGTTGACCTCTCTAAAACATTTCAACCAATAGACACATCAACACTGCTCATCACCACAGCAAATCAAGAAGCTACAATCAAAAGTATATGGCCACCAGTGGCGATCGGAGATACCTTGCTGACAAGGCTTGCCCAAAATGCAGTGCCACTGGGAGAATTGTCTGAAAGAATTTTTCAAGGTCTTATCAGCAGCGCTGACAAGGTTTATATATTAGAAAAGCGCAGTGAAGCAAGAGGGGGCATATTCAGAGTCTATTCTCATAGTCTGGAGCATGAATTTGAACTGGAACCAGCTCTGCTTAAACCCTTACTAAGCGGCAAGGATATAGAACGCTATGGTCACCCCATTCCTAA
>CAZQDF010000131.1:0-5315 GCA_964592065.1 uncultured Dehalococcoidales bacterium
TTTTGGGTGATAAAAACAACCCGAGAGGAAGTCGTATTTTCGGCCCGGTAGCCCGGGAGCTCAGAGATAAAAATTTCGCTAAGATAATATCCTTAGCCCCAGAGGTCCTTTGAAATGAAGATCAGGAAAAATGATACTGTCACCATTATTGCTGGTAAGGATAGCGGAAAAAAGGGAAAGGTGCGACGCGTCATCCCTAAAAAAGACAGAGTGCTAGTAGAAGGGCTCAATATGATTAAACGTCATTCCCGAGCCCGCAGGGCAGCCCGCCAAGCTGGCATAATTGAGCTTGAAGCTCCAATCCACATATCTAACGTAATGTTGCTCTGCAATAAATGTGGTAAACCTACTCGAGTTAGTTTCCGCCTCCTTGCCGAGGGCAAGAAGGTGCGGATTTGCCATTCCTGTAATGAAGTAATTGATTAACTAAATTTGATTGCAATGTCTGTATCAAAAGATAGATATTTAGCGGAAGTGGTTCCCCAGCTTAAAGCTAGGCTTGGGTATAGCAACCCAATGCAATTGCCCAAGCTGCAAAAAATCGTGCTCAGCATCGGTTTGGGCGAGGCGATACAAAACCCTAAAGCTCTCGAGGCGGCAGAGAGAGACTTAGCTACGATCTCAGGGCAACATCCAGTGGTTACACGGGCTAAAAAATCGGTTGCCTCTTTCAAGCTGAGAACTGGTATGCCTATCGGAATGATGGTGACGCTACGAGGTGCGAGAATGTACGATTTTTTTGATAAACTAATTACCATTGTACTACCACGTTTTCGTGACTTTCGTGGCGTATCTAGAGATTCTTTCGACGGTCGAGGAAATTATAGCCTAGGCATAAGAGAACAAATAGCTTTTACTGAGATTAGTTACGATAAAGTGGACAAAATCCGTGGCCTCCAGGTAACTATAGTTACCACCGCCAAGAATGATGATGCATCCACGGTTTTGCTGGAACTCATGGGCATGCCCTTTAGGAGAAATTGATATGGCGAAGATGTCTAAGATCGTCAAGTCAAAGCGACCACCAAAGTATAAGGTGCAGCAACGTAATCGTTGCCAATTGTGTGGCAGACCACGTGCTTATATGCGTAAATTCAGCTTATGCCGCATTTGCTTCCGAAAATTCGCTGCAACTGGCGTGATTCCGGGAGTAAGAAAATCGAGCTGGTGAGGATTTATTAATGACAGTTACTGACCCAATCGCTGATATGTTGACTCGAATTCGCAATGCCATCATGGCAAATCACGATGATGTACTTGTGCCTTCATCTCGAACAAAGCTCTCCATCACCAGAATACTCAAAGAAGAGAGCTTCATTGACCATTATGAAGTGCTCAAGGGGAAACCACAACCAATGATAAAAATTCAACTCAAGTACACAGATAGCCAACCTGCAATATTGGGCTTAGAAAGAGTGAGCAGTCCGGGTCTAAGGGTTTACGTAGGGCGGCATGAAATCCCTCGTGTCTATGGAGGCTTAGGTATTGCCATTTTATCTACACCTAAAGGCATTACGACCGGTCAAAAAGCATGGCAACACCGCCTTGGCGGTGAACTCCTATGTTACATATGGTAAATTTTGTGGCTAAAGCCACAAAAAGGAAGTTAAAATTAAGTTATTCAAATTAGTTTTTACCTTAGGCAAAAAGGCGCAGTGAATTATGTCACGTATTGGTTCGCTTCCCATCATTATACCTCAAGGCACTGAGGTAAAGATTGACGGAAGCAAAGTAATAGCAAGAGGGGATAAAGGAGATCTCTGTCGATACCTTCATCCTAGCATCTCTATCACTTTGAAGGATGGGATGCTAATTGTAACTCGACCTAGTGATAACAGGATTCATCGTTCTTTACATGGGCTTACTCGCAGCCTCCTGGCAAACATGATTGAAGGAGTAAGTAAAGGTTTTGAGAAAGTCCTAGAAATAAATGGCGTGGGTTACAGGGCACAGAAAACTGGTGACAAGCTGGTGCTCCAGATGGGATTCACCAATCCCGTGGAGTTCCTCCCGCCTCCAGGTATTTCTATCACTGTCGAAGGGACAAACCGCATTCATGTTACTGGTCCTGACAAGGAAGCTGTTGGAGAGGCGGCCGCCAGAATTCGAGCCATACGTCCCACCGACCCCTATAAAGGAAAAGGCATTAAATACTCTAAGGAAAGGCTACATCTTAAACCTGGCAAGTCGGGTAAAGTAGGTAAAGATTTGTAGATAAAATGACCAAAGGGAGCTCGAGGACAACCAGGGAAATACGACATAGACGGGTGAGACTAGGAGTGATGGGGACAACATCACGACCACGATTATGCGTCTTCCGAAGCTTAAATCATATTTATGCCCAGCTTATCGATGATTCTATGGGCCAAACTTTAGTTTCAACAAGCACTCTCGACCCTCAGGTAAAAAGCAAGACCAACGAGATGCCCAAAAGCAAGAAGGCCGAAATGCTAGGAACTCTATTTGCTGAGAAAACGCTAGATAAAGGAATCAACCACGTGGTCTTTGATCGCGGTGGCTACAAGTACCATGGCAGAATCAAAGCTTTAGCTGAGGCTGCCAGGAAAGCCGGATTGGAGTTTTGAGATTTTATGAAAGCGATTACCAAGGTAATAGGGAAAAGAGACAAAATCGATGCCTCAGAACTAACTCTTGAAGATAAACTGTTAAGCATTGACCGTGTAACTAAAGTGGTTAAAGGTGGCAGACATCTTCGCTTCAGAGCTTTAGTAATAGTTGGTGATGGCAATGGGCATGTAGGGTTTGGCTTGGCTAAAGCAGCGGAGATTCCTGAGGCAATCCGCAAAGCTGGTGCTGTGGCGAGGAAGGGACTGATTGAGGCGCCTATCATGAACGGCACCATCCCACACGAGATTCTAGCCAAGTTCGGGGCATCCAAAATTTTACTAAAGCCAGCAGCACCTGGCACTAGTTTGATTGCTAGCAATACTGTTCGAGCAGTACTCGAATTGGCTGGTGTGAGGGATATTCTTAGTAAATCTCTAGGTAGCTCAAACAAGATTAATGTAGTCAAGGCAACGATGCTTGCTTTGACTAACCTGAGGAAGCCTAAAGAGACCGAAGCTCTGAGCCTAGCAAAGGATCTCGAAACTGAAACTAATGCCAGGACACCAGAGGATAAAGTGGATGAAACAGAATGAACTAAGACCTCCAATAGGTGCCAAGCGTGAGAAGAAACGCGTAGGTCGAGGAAATGGCAGCGGATATGGCACCTATTCGGGACGAGGCTGCAAAGGACAAAAAGCTCGTTCTGGTGGTGGCGTACGCCTTGGCTTTGAAGGCGGACAGTTGCCTCTGATAAAACGGCTGCCACAAAAAAGGGGCTTCACCAACATTTTTAAAACTGTGTATACGATTGTCAATATTAGCAAGCTTGATATTTTCCCTGCAGGAACTGAGGTAACTCCTGAGAAACTGCTTCAAGCAGGGCTAATTAAGTCCCTGGACCAGCCGACTAAAATTCTTGGCGATGGCGATATCCAAAACCCATTGCTAGTCAAAGCTAACAAATTCTCTTCAATCGCGGAGAGAAAGATTGTGGCTGCTGGAGGAAAAGCAGAGAGCATCTAAGATGCAGCGCAGGGAAAAACAACCACGCTTCATCCAGGCAATGACAGATGCGTTTGCATTGCCCGATTTAAGGCGAAAGATACTTTTTACCCTAGGCATCTTAGTAGCTTTTCGTTTTATCTCCCATGTCCCTCTTCCTGGAGTGGATCTCGAAACTTTACGCAGTTTTTTTGAGCAAAATCTCCTGTTTGGCATGCTTGACCTCTTTAGCGGTGGTGCTATGGGGCGCTTCAGCGTGGTTGCCATGGGTGTTTACCCTTATATTACCTCTTCCATAATTATGCAATTGCTGGTTCCAGTTATCCCTCGTCTCCAGGCTATCGCCCAACAAGGAGAAGCTGGTCAGCGCAAGATAAACCGGATTACCCATTTATTAACTGTGCCCTTAGCTGCTCTTCAAGGCTATAGTATGCTGGCTCTGCTACGTAGCCAGAGCCCTCCTATTATTGGTTCCCTTGACCCATTAACCACTGCCACCATAGTAATATCGATGACTGCTGGCACGATATTCCTTGTCTGGCTCGGAGAATTGATTACCGAGCGGGGAGTGGGAAATGGGATATCAATAATAATTTTTGCTGGCATTGTAGCCAGCTTACCAGATATGGTGGGTCGTGGCTTTATAGCTGCAAGTGACCCTCTGGGATTGATAGTCTTTGTTATACTTGGCTTGGCTACTCTGGTATTCGTAGTTGCATTTATTGAAGCTCATCGGCGCATTCCAGTACAGTATGCTCGTAGCACTTTCCGTGGCGGTCGTATGTATCGGCAATCAGGCTCAACCTACATACCATTGCGGGTAAATACCGCTGGAATGATACCACTTATCTTCGCTATCGCAATGATGCAGCTTCCCGGGACGATAGCTACATACTTTATGAATCCGGCAGGTCAAAATCCAAATTTCTGGAATTCAATCTATACCATTTTTCGCCCTGATACGGCAGCACCTTTGGGCTTGGTCTATCAAGGGTTGTACTTCGCCTTGGTAATCGGTTTCACCTTCTTTTATACCATGATCATATTTGAACAAATGAATCTAGCAAAAACTTTGCAACAGCAAGGTGGCTTTATCCCTGGAATCCGACCCGGAAAAACAACAACTGACTATCTAAATAAGGTTATAAAGGCTCTTACATTCGGTGGCGCTTTCTTCTTGGCCTTCGTGGCAATTATGCCTTTTATTGCTCGAGAAATCACAGGTATTGTAGCCTTGACCCTTTCCAGTACTGCTTTGCTTATAGCTGTTGGCGTTGCCTTAGATACTATGAAGCAATTGGAGGCACAATTAACCATGCGCCGCTATGAAGGTTTCCTGAAATAAAGTCAAGGATAAAAATACAAGCCTCTTTGACTCTTAGGTTTAATTTTTGATTTTCTTCTGATGTACATCATTCTACTAGGTGCTCCAGGAGCAGGAAAGGGAACTCAGGCAGATATCCTTTCCACGGAGATGCATTTACCCCATATAGCTTCTGGCGATTTGTTTCGCAGGGCGCTGGAGGAAAAGACTGAATTAGGACTCTTAGCTGAAAAATATATGGAGGAGGGCACGCTAGTCCCAGACGAAATAACCATCCGGATGATACTCGAAAGGATTAACCAGCCCGATTGTACCTTTGGTTGTATTTCTGATGGTTTTCCTCGAACCTTAGAGCAAGCTGAGACTTTAGAGAAAGCTCTTGTTGACCAGGGGAAAAATATAGACAAGGCTATATATATTT
>CAZQDF010000132.1:0-5294 GCA_964592065.1 uncultured Dehalococcoidales bacterium
GGCAATCGAGTTAAGTTACACTGACAGTTGTTTCCCTCTGAAGCTTCTCCATGGGCATGCAGCAAAGCTCAGTGATGTTGATTATATTATCTACCCCTGCGCTATCCGGCTGGGTGAAAAAGACGGGGATGAGAACCAGAAATACTCCTGCCCCCTTGTCCAGGCATCCCCGTTCATAATACGCAACGCGCTTGGCCTCAGAGAACGGCTATTGATACCCATACTTGATTTCAGTCGGGGCAACGCTGAGGTGACAAAGAACCTTACAGATGTCACCGTGAAGATGGGGTTCAGCAGAAGCAAAGGCAAGGAGGCCGCCCTCGCTGGCATTGAATCTCAACATAGATTCGAGGCAGACGAGGCGGCGCTTGGCAGGGAGCTATTGGAAGAACTGCACCAGAGTGGTCAGTTGGGCGTGGTTCTATTCGCCAGGTCGTATATGGCGCAGGACTCGGGAGCGAACCTAGGCATAGCGGAAAAACTCGCTCAGCTTGGCGTGGTGCCTGTGCCGCTCGACTTCTTGCCCCTTGCGTCGGTTAATCCCAAAGAATACTCAGACCGCCCATATTGGTTCTATGAGAGCAAATATATAGCTGGCGCTGCTATAACAGAGGCAGACCCACAGCTATATGGATTGGCACTGACGAACTTCGGATGTGGACCGAACTCATTCATACTCCGAGTTGTGGAAGATATTATGGGAGGCAAGCCTCTGGGGCAGTTGGAAATCGACGAGCATGCAGCCGAGGCTGGCATTGTTACCCGTCTCGAAGCCTTCGTTGATACCATCAAAGGATTCGCACGTTCCGCCAAGCAGCATGAAGGTCAACATAAAGATATCTACAGGGGAACAAGTGCACTCATCAATACAAAGAAGACTTTTCTCATACCCAGGATGTCACCCCACGTTGAGCTTCTGAGTCCACTGATGGAGGCCTGTGGGATTAGAGCAATTGTGCTTCCTGAGCCGAATAGGCGCAATCTCCTCTACGCCGACCGGGTAACATCGGGCGTAGAATGTTTGCCCTACCGTGTAACGCTGGGCGACTTCTTGAGATTCTATTATGATAACGGCGGTGACCTGAAGAACATCGAGGCGTTTATGGCCGGAGCATATGGTCCATGCCGCCTTGGAAAGTATGCTATAGAGCAAAGCAGGATACTTAAAGATCTTGGCGTTGACCTTCCGATACGAAGCAGTGTATCAAACAATGCCTATCGTGACGTAAATCTTGGTCCTGGTTTTGGGCGCGTTGCCTGGAGGGCCTGCCTAGCCGTGGACTATCTGCAAAGATTACTGTGGCGTACCCACCCTTATGAAAAGCGGCATGGGTCGGCAGACATACTGTTCGAGGAATATATGGAAATGATTGCAAACCGCCTTCGCAAGAAGGAGACTTTCGATGATATCCTATGGCAGGCCACTTCTGAGTTCAAGTCTCTCATCAATCCCGACTTGCCCAGGAAGCCGCTGGTGGGCATTAACGGCGAGATTTTCTTGCGCTCCAACAGATTTGCCAACAATGACCTGGCAAGAGTGTGCGAAAATGCCGGTCTTGAAGTCGTTGTCTCTCCAGTGGGGGAGTGGATGAAATACATTTCATATAGACATGTTGAGGATGCTATCAAGGATCGAAAATTCATAAAGATGTTGATCAGCTACATAATAAAGCGTGTGCAGGAGCATGACGAGCACTCGGTAGCCAACTATTTCAGGGAACTGCTTGATGAGAGAGAGCCTTCGACAGGAGAGTTACTGTCACAGACATGCCGATGGCTTTCCCCGAAATGTGGTAGTGAGGCAGTTCTCAGTATAGGTAGCGGAATCGACTGGATGGAGAATCCCAGGTTTGCCGGTGTGATATCGGTGATGCCCCACGGCTGTATGCCCGGTGGAATTGTGGCTGCAATGTCGGAAGGGTTCAGCACACTGTATCAGAAGCCCTGGATAAATGTCACCTACGATGGGTTTATGGAGACTAACAACCTCGCAAGGATCAATAATTTTGCTGAGATCCTCAGATTCTGCAGCAAGGCAGAGAGGGAAGAGCGCTTGGGGTGACCACAAGGGAACTATATCAAAGCATTTTCAACAAGGAGCAAAATGTTAAGAGTAGCTCATTGCGAGCTTCCCGCTGCCAATCCAGACCGCAGCCATAAAACTCTATTGTGAGGTTTTCGGATGGAAGATAAAAAAATGCGCCGGGCCGGTAGACTATTGACTTATCACTACGGGGAGTGATGACCAGTCCGCTGTCAAGGACGCGTTAGGAAAGCGTGAGGAGTCAATGGGAGCTGCCAATGCTATAGATGCTTCATCTCTAGATGATTTCACAAATAAGATTATTGCCAATGGAGGGGAGGTAGTTTTGGCAAAGGAGCCGGTTCCTGGTGTTTGCTATGTAGCTTGTTGGCAAGACACCGAAGGAAATACCTTCGCTAACAAACTTTTGTATAGTCCTAGGAATGTCAATTCGTCTCCAGATAAAGTGAATGATTATATATCTTTCACCGATGGTAGAATTAATTAAGTGGCTTTCAAACGAATGGTGCAGAATAGCTCGAACGAAAGAGTGGGGTGGAGTATAGGAAAGGGCTCATCACCTGAGTAAAAGACCAGATTATGTAGCGGAGATCGCTAGCTTGGTTCCTTCATTGGTTCCCGCCTGGCCACCTATTTCTCCTTGACTTGCGAGTTGACCAACGCTTGGGGCCACATCCTTTCATAACGCCGCATAGGGTATCCTTTATTCGCCAACGGGGAACCCAGTGGCTGGATGCAATTTAACACCCTTCGGGGCCTCCATGAGCTCTAGGGCGATTCCGTCTGGTCCCTTTAGATAGCAGATGCCCCAGCCCTTGAGAGCACCAGCCTCGGGCCATAGGGGCGGATGGTTGAACTTGACCCCCTTGGCAGTAAGGTCATCGTATATCTTTTGAATATTGTCTACCTCAAAAGCCAGGTGTGCTACACCCACGTTGCATGTCTTGAGGTCAATCTTGGCGCCCCTCGGGGCAACGTATTCAATGAACTCAATATTACCGTTGCCTGGAGTTATTACATTAGATATCCGCAGTGAAGCGCCAGGCATTTGCAGGATCTTCTCGATGCGCTTGCCCTTTGCCTGCCTGATAGGTGTCGCCTCTAGTCCCAGAAAGTCGCGAAAAAAGTGGATGGTGTACTCGAGATTGCTTACGGTGAAGCTGAAATGCTGGATACCTGTTATCATTTCTACCTCCTTGCATAATTCTGCACAAAGTGCTATCAGGGCAAACTTGCCTGCTTGCGAATTTGTAAGAAAGTTGTACCACTCTGGGATGGGGAAAGCAATAGCATGTAGAACTGACAGAGATTGTTTACGCATAAGGCTGTCTCAATTAAGCGAGAGAAAAAATCCGATAGCCCAGAACTAATTCCATTGCTCTTAGGAGATGAGAATTACTGCAAAGCAGTATTACCAAAAGTTGTTCTCCAAACGGATGGTTCAACCCTTCGGCGGGATGTTGCGTTAGCTATTGAGAATATTTATGATCCAGCGGCAGTGCCTGCACTTGTTCAAGCACTCAGTTACTCTGAACCTAAGGTTTGTTTGTATGTGGCCTAGGCACTAGGGAGAATTGGAGATAAGAAGACAAAGAGAGCTCTAGCTCGGTCACTTAATAGTGAAGTCGGCTTAAAGGCACAGAAGGAAATCGGAACTGCTCTTCAAGGAAGGTAAGCAAAACAAACCTTGTGGTGGTGTTTTATTTCTTTTGCTTTAGAAAAAGGAAGGTGAGCAGGGCTGCGATGCTTTTGGCATCACGGATTTCACCCGAGGCGATAAGCTGGGGTATTTGATTTGGGGAGACTCGGATCATCTCAATGCCTTCGGTATCCTCGGCAACAAGGCGGCTGGGCACAAGGTCGGTGGCTAAATAGCAGTGTAAGTACTCTGTGCCATAGCCAGGGATGGAATAAAAACCGCCCAGTTTATCTATTTTTCTGGGTAAATAGCCGATTTCCTCCTGTAATTCGCGGCGGACACAGTCAATAGATTTTTCACCAAGCTCGATGCCGCCGGCGGGTACTTCAAGGAGTGACTTGCCTACTGGATAGCGGAATTGACGGACTAGAAGCACGTTATCATGATTATCGAGGACGACTACAGCTACACAATCGCTGTGTTCTACCACTTCTCTGGTTGTCTTTCTGCCGTTGAGCTTCTCTACAGTATCCACACGCAGATTTACCCCCCGACCATGATAAACTTCTCGGCTGGATAACTTCTTCTCTGGTAACATAATTCCTCCTTGGGATTACTTCGCTTTCCCCCGGTGGAGTTTACCCTGAACGAGGTTCTTCGGATGTTCTGCTCTCTCAGAGCGACAGAAGGTGAAGGGTTCAGAGCTTTGGCTCATCGCAATGACGTTAAATGTGGCGAATGAGGGCTACCTCATCACAATTGGGAAACTTGGGGCAGCGATAGCATTCTGCCCATACTTTGTGAGGCAATTCCGTTTTGTCAATTAGATGGAAGCCATGCTTCTCAAAGAAAGCGGGTCTGCGAGTGAGACAAAAAACGGCAGGCATAGCCAGTTCCTTGGCTTCATTGAGACAAGCATGGATAAGCGAAGAGCCAATTCCTTGATTTTGACTCTTTTCATTGACAGCCAAGGACTTGATCTCGGCTAAATCAGACCAATTGACATGTAATGCAGTACAGCCAATGATTTGATTTCTATCCCTGACTACAAAATAGTCTCTAATATTTTCATATATTTCGCTTAAAGCGCGAGGCAACATCTCACCCTTATCAGCAAAATAATTAACCAATTGCTGTATTGAGGCAACATCGCCTATTCTTGCCTTGTCAACCTTTATGTTAACCTTCATGCTCTTCTCCCCTCAATTTTTGCCATAGTGTGCTATAAAAGTAAGTTAGTTGACGGGTTCTCAAGAAGCGGGCTATATGGGGACTGAGCTTCACACTAGCATTTTGCCCACTCGATAGGGGGAACTCAAGTTGTCCATCAAGGCTGAGTATAGCCTTACCTCCATCAGCAACCTCTAAATTGACTATACTTTGTGGAGGCAATACTAGGGAGTGATTCAAGCCGAGATGGCATGATATCGGCTGAAGGACGATTTCTTTAGATTGGGGATGGAGAATAGGTCCGCCAGTTGCCAGGGAATAAGCGGTGCTACCAGTAGCTGTGGCGATGATAATTCCATCAGCTCGATAGGTAGTTAGCAACTCCCCATCGATTTCTGCCCTTATGTTAACTAAGCTGACGGTGGTGCTCCGCACTACCAC
>CAZQDF010000133.1:0-5282 GCA_964592065.1 uncultured Dehalococcoidales bacterium
GCATCTTACGGGACAGGGAAGGGAATAACGTTTTTCGGGGACAGGTCATAAGCAGACAGATTCTTGAGGATGGAGGTAAAGTCAACAAACGGAATTAGCATAATGTAGTCGCTGTACAAGAGCAGTAGAGGGGGCTAGGAAGCAGGGCTTGTAGCTGGTCGTTTAAGCTCTGCTGAGCCAATAGCGAAACCGACCTCAAAGGTAGGTTTCGCTATTTTTATTTTGATTCGGGTGGCAAACAGAATGGGACCAGAAAGGGCAGCTACAATGTTATTACACCTTATCCAAATCTTGTTTGTTCAAACCAAGGTCACGCAAGATAGCTGCCAAAGTTCCCTGAGGGATATCTTTGCTTCCGTGGTAAGAAATGCTGGTATATCGCTTCCGCTGGGGACACCACCAGACTTCATGCCCGCCCTTTGCCTGTCGCCGGAACTCGCAGCCCAATCGCCTCAGCTTTTGGGTAAGTTCCCGATAGGTCGTGGAGCGCTCACCGTAAGGAGAAGCTCGCCATGAAGCACAGCATCTGGTTCAGGCTGGCGAAGTCCCTCAGGAAGGGGCAAGCCATCTTCGATACGGAGTTCCAGCAGGATCCTGGCCACGTCCTCAACGTTATCCATGGCCTCGCTTATGGTGTGCCCCTCAGCATGGCAGCCTTGAATAACGGGGCAAAGAGCCAGATATCCACCTTCCTCCAGAGGCTCAATTTCCACAGGCAGGATATATCTTGCCATGCTGGCAATATTGTAGCAGGGGTAACCAAACAGTTCAACATAAATATGACTATTACCATGCCGAGATGCCCTTGGGCTTTATGCCGGTCGATCTTGGGCGAGAAGGAGCAAGAATGAGTAGGCACCCACTTTCTTGAATCGGGAGGAGATGTCTATATTCTCTCTCCCCTGTGAAAGCAAGGCCGCTTTTAGCCTGGGTTCGCTCCTTACTTCAGCGTCATAAAGGAACTTCAACCAATATGAAAGATGGCGGCTAAGACAAGACTCATAATAGTCGGGATGCCAATGCCCAATAATGAATCAAAAATTAAAAGGAGGAAAGATAAATGCCGCAGACAAATAACCTGCTAATCATCGTCAATAGTGGGGCAGATAAACCTTACAACCAGTATGCTGCCTATGTGGTGGCATTCATGGCAAAGCGAATAGCCAAGGTTCCTACTGTCACCGTATTTTATGGCCCCCAGGGTGTTGCTATGGCAAAGAAGGGGGAATTAGCTAAACTCGCTATTCCGAGCTCAGTTAAAGAGCTAATCGCTGGTCAGCTTGAAGGGGTCTCTGCGTCTGACTTGCCAGACAACCTGGAATTAATGGCTCGCTTCGAGAAGGATAAACTTGACGTTAACATTGCCTCCTGTGGAACATTCCACGTAATTGATGGCTTTGCCAAAGCAATAGATGACAAGTCGAACATCGAGGACTTTATCACCCCGGTTAAGCTCCCACAGGCTGCGGAAGCATTGCTGGGCGCCGATAAGATTCTTTACTACTAGAAGGATTTGGGCATTGGCGTTTGCAGTAAGGGGAAGCATCGGTAACAATGGTGATAATTACCCATGCCCTTGGGCTTTGTGCCGGTCGATCTTGGGCAGTTTGGATTCCCTTCTCAAGTGGCCTCGTAGGGTCGGGGCTTGTCCCCGACTTGAAGCTAAGGGGAAAACTGAGGAGCCTCAGAGAGGAAAAGAGGTGATGCCTATCGAAGCAAATGAAAGCAACCAATCTAAAGCTTAAAGGAGGAGAAAATAGATGAAAAAGATAATAGCAATAGCATTAGCAGTCGCTATGGTGCTCACGTTGAGTGTGGGAGCGGCCCTAGCAAAACCGGGACAGGGGAACAGCCCGTCATCAAACTGCACCACGATACAGGATGGGCTTTTGGACAGCGCTGGCAACCCACTGGTACTGGGCTACGACCAGTTTGGGTACAACTACCAAGCACACATGTTCAACGGAAGATACTGCGACTACGACAGGGTTCCTGGCGGGGATTCCTGCGATGTACAGCTTGTGATGAAGTGGAATGATGCCTGGCTCTCCAACAAGGACTGCGATGGTGATGGGAAACTGGACAGGCACTATGGATATGATAGCTATATTGGGTCAGGAGCTTGGGAGACAAATCACCAGAGCGGTGGCAAAGGCAAAGGCAAGTGGGTCTACTTCTGCAAGATCGTCGCTGTGCCTGAGGACGCAAGCTCGGTAGACGGAGTATGGTATACGGCCGATGGAACAGAGATAGGCTCCAGCATTTGGGGAAGCTTCGCCATCATTCAAGAAGTAGAAAGCGGCGTTGGGGCAACCTATGTAAGTCCAGCAGGCCCTGGGTTTGGCAAGTGGTAATCAGAATCTGAAGATGCCGTAAGGTAGAGCGACCAGATCTGATCTCAACCAAAGCTCTCTAAGCCTTAGCCTTATTGGCATCCCAAAGGGCCTGGGGTTTAATTAGTCCCGGCAAATCAAAGGGATTGCCCTCCCATCTCATCCCTTTATCTGGCGAGGGACGTGAGGGTAATAAGCGGAGGGGTCGAGCTGGGCAGAAATCTCAAATGTGATTGCGAGGTTCTTTTGTATTGCTATTGCGAGGCATGAAGTGCCGAAGCAATCTCCGCGAGCATAGAACACTACAGAAAGGAGGGATGATGAAATGAAAAGGTGTTTAATAGGTTTGGTAAGCTTAGTTTTAATCTTGAGTCTAGTTGGAGTTGTTAGTGCTAATCCAGGCAATATCGGAAGTTATTATGACCTTGATTTGCCAGATGGTCAGAATTGGATAATCTATGTGCATGATGCTGAAGGTAATGTATATGGCAGTGTTACTAAAGATACAGCTACAGTAGTTCCAAGTGCTTACTTCTACCCAGATGATAGCCCAGAAGACGCTGGTTATCCAGTAATAGCAACTGTGCCACCTGAGCAAGAGTTTTACATGACCATCGTATTCAGAGGCACGGAGGCTTCTGACCATTCTTATCTTCGTGTGCCAGAAGTTTTTGACCCATTAGATACAAACCCATGGAACGATTTGATGTTCTTTGAACCATATCCATACCCTTGGGGGACTGATTCTATTCTGGAGGTAACATATCCCGTAGACCCAGCAACTGGGGAAAATGTTGATGACGGTCTGAACAATCCAGGTGGTTACTATAAATGGGAAAAGCCAACTATCTTTGTATTCAGCGAAGAGGGTTATTGGCATTTCAGCATTCAAACTAAATACACAGAAGATTCCACCAGATATGCCTTCAACATTCACATATTATCCCCCGTTATCGAAGTCAACATTGACATCAAGATTGACCATGCCGAGATCGACTTCGGGAGTCCCGCCCCTGGCAAGGTTAGCCTCAAGGGAACGCTTCAGCTCGACCTTGAGAATGGCAATGGTGTGAATATCCTTGAGGATGTTACTGTCACCGTGGGGACGTTTTCTGCGACTATTGATGGTGGTAGCATGGTGGAGAAGGGAAAGGAAGGCGAGAAGTGGGAGTATAAGCGTCCCGAAGACGGCGCTGGCAGCATCGAGAAGATGACCATCAAGTGGAAGACTGGGAATGACGGAAGTGAGTGGAAGATTGGGAAGTTCGACATGAGCATGAACAAGGCAGACCTCAGTGAACTGACCAACCCGGTGACCATCAGCATCCAGATTGGAGATGATTTTGGTGAGGAAACCATCCTGATGAGGGTCCGCTGGGATTACAAGGCAAAGTGATTAGCAGTTCGGTCTAGAAGTGAGGAAAACAGGAGGTGATAAGTTGCCCCATCCAATTGAGTTTTGGCCTCATCTCCCGCCTGCACGGTAGGGACGGAATAATGGGATAATAAAGGAGGGCTAATGGAACGCCCTCCTTTATTGTTATTGCTAATTAGCTATATCTTAAATATCACTAGCAAGAAAGATTGCTGGAAAACTTCGAGTAAGCTCCCGCTAAGCCAAGGTAGGGTCTAGTGGGGAAGCAATCTCAGCGTCCGGATCCCTCATGACCTAGTTAAACCTGTGCTCCACCAAGTCGAAAAGGGAAAGCATATCTACTGCATTGTTGATGGCACTGTCAGGTACAATATGTCATTCAGCCTCAAGATAGTGGCTTTGAGGGTGCTCCGTAGATCCTTTGTGCTTTGTCTCTCACTGAACTAACACGGGATGGTCAAATTTGATAACGTCAACAGTGAGATGCCTGGATGGGCTTGCTTTCCCCTTGGCTAGCTTTTCCATGTCCTTATAGACATCGGCCTGAAAATATTTCTCACCGCATTGCTGACATACTTCTGCAGGAACATCTTCGATAACCACTAGATTCTCCCCCCAGCGGAAATCCACATTAACCTTCTGTTTAACTACTTTTCCTTTGCAGAAATAACATCTATTACTCATTCTTCTACCTCCTCGCCTTCCAATCAGATTCCCATTCCTCAGGGCTGGGCTCATATGCTGTAATAGTTTCTCTTTGTCGAATCTTTTCTGTATGGGTGAAGGAAATTCTATATTTGCCCTGTCTGACTCTTCCTTTGATACCGTTAATGTCCGTCATCTTTTCACAAGTACTGCCTTTTCGAGGCAATCAAAGCTAGCTTCAAATGTCAGTATATCAGATGATTGTTGTCCTCGCTGGCCACCACCTGTCTTGGCTCAGAAGGACAGGCAGGTTTGCTAAACAATCTGATACAGCGTGGGCCAGCCTTTTGTCTTTATTTCCATCAAGGACTACAATATGGGCGTGCGCAATCTATTTGTTGACGCTCTGAAGGGGCACGATGCCGATTATATCGAAATCCGTTTTGAGGAAAGCCAGAGCACTGATATTGTTTACCGAGGCGGGAGGTTAGAAGAAGTAAATAGGACTGGCAGTTCTGGTGGCAATGTTCGAGCTCTGGTTAAAGGGGGTTGGGGATTTGCTAGCTTTAGTCGTCTTGACAAACTACGGGATAAGGTAGCCTTGGCAGTGCAGGAAGGGATATTGGTTGGGCGAGAGCCGCTTAAGCTTCTTCCTGCTGAGCCTGTGGTAGACACGGTGGCGCCACAATTGAACAAGGATGCGGCAACTGTGCCGTTGTCACAAAAGAAAGAGCTTCTGGATGAATACAATGACATTATGGTGAGCTCGCCCAAGATTCAAAGCACAAGAATCGGTTACCACGATGTCAGGCGAAGAGTGGTTTTCGCCAATTCTGAAGGCAGCTATATAGAACAAGCTAAGCCAGACCTTGCCTTGCGATTGACAGCCATAGCACGGGAGAATAATGAGATTCAACAGGCAGAATTGA
>CAZQDF010000134.1:0-5278 GCA_964592065.1 uncultured Dehalococcoidales bacterium
TCTGAAATTGAAGCGGCCTATTATCAAGTATACGAACACTACTACCCACCTATGCGCTTCCTTTCGGAACTGGGCAACCCGATTCCGAGGAGCTTTCAGTCAGCCGCCGAGTTTATCCTGAACAGTGACCTGCGCAAAGCAGTCAGTGGTGATAGCCTGGACTTGGAGCGCATCAGGAACATTCTGGATGACACGCGGACATGGAAAGTGGAGCTTGACACTGAGGGGCTGAGTTACCTTTTACAGCAGACACTGGAAAGGATGATGGCAAGGTTAGTCACCACTCCTGAGGATATTGACTTTCTCAAGGAATTGCTGGACGCAGCCCGAATGTTACGCGCGCTACCATTCCAAGTAGACCTGTGGAAAGTGCAGAATCTCTACCATGAAATGCTCAAGTCCACTTACCCTGAATTTCAAACAAGGGCGCAGCAGGGAGATAAGGCAGCTCAGGAGTGGCTTAACCAGTTTGTCTCCCTGGGGCAACAACTCTCCATGCGGGTTAGCTAGATGGTAGAGTTAAGAATACCTATCACCACCTACAGACTTCAGTTTAACAGGCAGTTCCGCTTCCAAGATGCTCGCGATTTAGTACCTTATCTGCACCAGCTCGGCGTCTCTGACCTTTATGCCTCGCCCATCTCCAAAGCGCGCACGGGAAGCTCACACAGCTATGATGTAACTGACCCAACATGCCTGAACCCAGAGCTCGGCACAGAGACGGACTTTGATACTCTGGTGCGGGAACTCGAGAACCACAAGATGGGGCTGCTTCTCGACATTGTCCCCAACCACATGGCAGCCAGTCCAGAGAATCCGTGGTGGATGGACCTCATGGAGAACGGTATGTGCTCCCCCTACGCCGGCTTCTTTGATATAGACTGGAGTGCCTTCGATAACAGAATTATTCTGCCTATCCTTAATCGTCCCTATGAGAAGGCTGTGGAGAATCAAGAACTCGTTTTAACTCTGGAGGACGCTGGGCTCTTCGTCCAATATGGCGGTTACAGATTGCCACTGGACGTCAAGTCCTATCGTTTGATTATATCCTATTGCTTAGACACCTTGGAGAAAGCGCTTGGCTCCAGTCATCCTGCTTATGAGGAACTACACCGGCTGATAGAGGCTGCAGAGCACTTACCGTCCGTTAGCAATCTAGGTCCTAAAGAAGCCGGTAGACAGTACCGAGACAGGCAAGCAGCTAAGGAATCATTCCTACATATTGTTAAGGCCTCACCCGAGATAAGGACTGCTCTATTGCAGAACATTGCCCTCTTCAATGGCAAGAAGGGAGAGCCGAGGAGCTTTGAGCTAATGCACAATCTGCTGGAACAGCAAGTATTTCAGCTTGCCTATTGGAAGACGGCATATGAGCATCTCAACTATCGGCGTTTCTTCGACATCAGTGACTTGGTCGGAGTCAGAGTTGAAGAATCACAGGTATTTGAGGTAACCCACTCACTTATTTTCAATCTAGTCCGAGAGGGCAAGGTCTCCGGTTTAAGGATTGACCATATTGATGGTCTTAATGACCCATTGCAGTATCTTTTGCGTTTACAGCAACACATCGTGACGGAGACAGAAGGAGAAAGCATGTTCCCCCGCTTTTATGTTGTCGCCGAGAAGATTCTAACCTCCGACGAGGCGTTGCCACCAGAATGGCTTGTCTTCGGAACTACTGGATACGACTTCGCCAAAATGGTAAACACCCTGTTTGTGGATAGTAGCGGCGCACAGGCATTGGATGAGATTTACCGTCACTTTATTGGTTCACAGGCCACCTTTGATAACGTTGTCTACAAGAAAAAGAAGCAGGTCATGGAGGAATTGTTTCCTGCTGAAGTGCGTGCGCTGGGGCACTACCTCACCAACCTGGCTCACGGAGATAGCCTTACCTCTAACTTATCGCCCAAAGAACTGACCAAGGCTCTCATTGAGGTGACGGCTTGCTTGCCTGTATACCGGACTTATACAAGAACTATGGAGGTGACTGCTCAGGACCAGCTCTACCTGGAACGTGCCGTAGAGGAAGCCCGACGGTGGAACCCAGATATGGACACCGTCGCCCTTGATTTTCTAAAGCGTATACTCACCCTCGACTTCCCCTACCACCTTCCTTCCGAACAGAAAAAGGCATGGCTTCACTTCGTTTCACGATGGCAGCAGTCAACCGGAGCCATAATGGCTAAGGGATTCGAGGATACGACCCTCTATTGTTATAACCGCCTGGTCTCTCTTAACGAGGTGGGGGGTGAACCAGATTCACTAGGTTTGTCCGTTGACGACTTTCACCACCGTGTCTTGGCACGACAGAAAACTTGTCCACACACATTGAACGCTACCTCAACACATGATACAAAGAGAAGCGAGGATGTCAGAGCTAGAGTCAATGTGCTATCGGAGATTCCCGAGGAATGGGAGAAACACCTAACTCAATGGATGCGATGGAACGAGGCCAAAAAACAACTGGTGAACGGACTACCTGTGCCTGAGCCCAACATGGAGATACTACTCTACCAGACAATGATCGGTGCGTGGCCTCTCTACAAGAGTGAGGTACCTGCGTTCAAGCAGCGCTTAAAGGAATACATGGTAAAGGCAGTCAGGGAAGCTAAGGTCTTCACTAGCTGGCTCTCGCCTAATTCAGACTACGAGAGTGCCCTCATCTCGTTTCTGCAGTCTATCTTGGATAGCACAAAGGAAAATGGTTTCTTGGAGGATTTTTTGCAGCTTGAGAGGCAAATAGCATACTATGGAGCGCTTAACTCTCTAGCACAGGTCTTGCTTAAGATTAGCTCACCCGGGGTGCCTGATTTCTACCAGGGAACGGAATTGTGGGATTTCAGCCTCGTCGATCCTGACAACCGACGCTCGGTTGACTTCAAAAGGCGTACGAAACTCCTAGCTGAACTGACCCAACAAGAGGCGCAAGGGCAGCAATCGCTCATTCAGCAAGTCCTGAACTCGTGGCAGGATGGCCGTGTGAAGCTCTACGTGACCTATAAGGCACTAAATGTCCGCAAATCCTACAGCGAGATATTCCAAGATGGAGAATATATCCCGCTCCAGGTTGTTGGGCAGAGGCAAGAACACGTGTGTGCCTTTGCACGACATAGGCAGGGCAGGTGGGCTCTGGTAATAATTCCCCGACTATTGACTAAGCTGGTTCATGTTGGTGCTATCCCAGTGGGTCAGGACGTGTGGGGGGAAGACCTACTGCTATTGCCTGACGGCGTGCCTGAGCATTGGCTTAATATTTTTACCGGGGAGAGACTCGGAATATCTGATACAAAAAAGGGGCTCAGACTTTCCGACATATTGTGCAGATTTCCCGTGGCTCTCCTGATGGGCGTTTAACGTTGTTCCATTCCTGGCGCCTCGGCAGCTTTCCGATAGACTTTCTCGGTGTATTCCTTGAGCATCCGCCGCGTGCAAAAAATGGGTACAATGGAACGGATCGCCTCCTTGACCATACGAATCCAGCCGTGGGGTACACCGCCCCGGTCCCGAGCGTAGTAAAGAGGTACAATCTCCTCTTCCAACAGCCGATAGAGTGCTTCAGCATCCGGGTCATCTTCCTCGTCTGGACTGAGTGCATCAAGGTCAGCACCAATAGCCCAGCCATTGGTGCCATTGTAGCCTTCATGCCACCATCCGTCACGAACGCTCAAATGAAGCACACCATTTAATGAAGCCTTCATGCCGCTGGTGCCGGAGGCCTCCTGTAAACGGCGCGGCGTATTGAGCCATATGTCTACCCCCTGGACCAAATAGCGCGCCATATGCATATCGTAGTCCTCGACAAAAGCTATCCGTCCTTGAAAGTCGCGGTCTGCCGCCAGCGTGTACACCTCATGGAGAAGATGCTTGGATGAAAAATCAGCAGGGTGAGATTTACCAGCAAAGACGATCTGCACAGGGTGCCCCCGGTCGTTAATGATTCGTTTTAGACGGTCGACGTCTCGGAAGACCAACGTGGGCCGTTTATACTCAGTGAAGCGGCGAATGAAGCCAATGGTCAGAACTTCCGGGTCGAGCAATGCCCCCATTGCCAGCACCTGCCGGGCGGTGCACTCAGGTTCAATGGAGCATTCACGAGCCCGCTCAACCATAGCACCCATAAGTTTGCGCTTCAACAACTGGCGAACAGCCCAGAGTTCCTCATCAGGAATGTCCAGCACGTGCTTCCACAGAGCGACATCATCGTGTCTTTTAACCCAATCCTGACCAAGATACTTTTCATACAATCGACCAAGTTCCGGTGCTACCCAGGTGGGCACATGAACACCGTTGGTCACATATGAAATAGGTACTTTATCCACGCGAATTCCGGGCCAAAGGCCATGCCACATCCTTCGGGTGACTTCCCCATGGAGTCGGCTCACTGCGTTACGATAGCGGGCCATCTTCAGGGCAAGCACAGTCATATTGAAGGTTCTGTCATTTACGCCACCCTGTTGCCCCAGTTCCAAAAATGATTCTCTCCTGATTCCTAAAGACTCCCAGTAACCATGAAAGTACTTCTCTACAAGCTCCAGGGGGAAAACGTCATGCCCCCCTGGAACTGGCGTATGTGTGGTGAAAGCAGTAGTCGCCCGTACTTTCTGGAGAACATCACTTAAAGGCAAGCCCCCTTCCACCTCTTCCTTAACACGCTCCAACATCATGAAGGCGCTGTGCCCTTCATTGGCGTGCCAGATAGATGGCTTGATGCCTAGCGCCCGCAAGACACGTACTCCACCAATTCCAAGCACAATCTCCTGCCGGATACGCTGTTCTGGATCAGCGGTATAAAGACGAGCACATAGCTGGCGGTCTTGGGGTGTATTCTCTTCGACATTAGAGCACAGCAGATACAGATTGACTCGCCCCAGACGAACCAGCCACACGCCGATGTACAATGGCTTATCTCCTAGTGTGACTTGGACCAGAGGGGCAGGCGAGATCGAGTCAGGGATTGGATTTGTAGCGTTTATGGGCGCTTCAGCGAAATCCAACTGCCTGTAGATTTCCTCCTGCCAGCCATCTGCAGAAATATGCTGATGGAAATAGCCTTGAGGGTACATGAATCCAACCGCCACCAGTGGTAGGCCCATGTCGCTTGCCCCCTTACAAATATCACCAGCTAACACCCCTAAGCCGCCAGCATAGATGGGTATACAGTTATGGATAGCAAACTCCATCGAGAAATAGGCTATGGGCCCCTGCAATAAGTTGCCGTACTCGCTGGTAAACCAGGTATTTGAAGATGACATGTCGGCGTCAAATGTTGACATTA
>CAZQDF010000135.1:0-5253 GCA_964592065.1 uncultured Dehalococcoidales bacterium
TTAATGCGGTATAGGCTCTACCTACTACAACTGCTTCCGGGTATACGGGGCATATGTCAGCTCTCATAGCTTGTTCGCGAGCAGATAAACTGTCGAGGACATCAGAGATTACCGCAGCATACAATTTGTCCCGCATGGTATCAAACATTTGCTGTTCACTCTTGAAATCAATCATCTCTCATTACTCCTTTGCTGTTCATTCTTGAAATTAGTCATTTATCACTACACGTCCGCTGTTCACTCTTATAACTTGCACCCCGGCGAAACCAATTGTTGACCCCATACCGGTGGTGAAGATAACCACCTAGGCACCAACTGCAACTATCCCTGCCATGGACTCGATACCGGAGCCGTCATCCTCCATGGTAACCAGCCCCATTGGTCTTGGGCTTCATAGCATAGGGCAGGCAGTCGTTAATAGTGGTGATGCCACCCTTGGTGATACAGCCTAACGACTTTTCAGTGTTTGTGGTCAGCCCCCCCTTCTATATTGCATGGAGGGGGGCCACGGGCGAAAATCTGATCTGCAGTCCAGGCGGAGGCGACTATACCCAGGTTAACATAAGCCTCGATATTCCTGGCAACCCCAGGATTCGCAGCTCGTCTCTTTAACAGGTGGGTTGTGCCCTTCATTCCACTTGTTTCAGAGGTGATAGCGGTTCCAGCTCCGGCTATCAGCCGGTCAGCCACTACCATCACAGCCAAGCTAGCAGCAATGCCTGAGAAAGCGCCCGACCTGCTACATTCGAACCCAGGCGTCAGGTCCTCAAGTGTAACCTCTACCCACCTTTCCTGCTGGGTATGTTCTAGCATTTGTCTGGCAGTCTCAGCCCCTTCTTGACTGTCTCGGCAATTCCGCCGTCCTCCTAGGTGACCAAATACTCCACCGGCTTAGCCATGGAAGCCATAGCCTAGGCAATTTTCTCCACCTATCCCACATGAGCATCTGCCATAACTACTTGTGGAAAAAGGCCGCCTGCAGCTACCACCCGCGCTGCTTCGCTTCCATTCCAGCAAACACCACCCAAAATCGCGACTCTCATTGGATTTTTCATATCCATTGCCCGCTTTCTACAGTTTCCCGGATACCACATACGCTCTGGCTAATCCCAAGCCATACCATCCCTTCGCACTACACGCCCCCCAGTACCGACCACCTGATTACTCGTCTTCCTTGATTTCACAAATCAGGGGTATTGTAACACTCTTGAGTGACAGCTAGATTGTCACAAACCTGTTCTCTCTCATAGATATCAAACATTGTCCGAGCTCTTTCGGCTACGCCTTCACGGAGTTCCAAAAAACACCTCTCCAAGCCCACCCAGCTCTACTCTTCTTCAGGCAAAGCATACATCGTAATCGTAATTTTAGCACTTGCTGAATCAGAATTGTCTACATTACCTTGATTGCTAGTTACCTCATTATCAGGAATGCTGGTGCTGCAACTGGCGCATTGCTGTCAGGAATACCTGAAGTGAGTAAGCCTGCCAGTATCACCAGGAGAGTGACTAAGGCGATTAGCCTCTTTATTCCTACCACCTCTTAACTCCATTATATATCCGAGAAACCCAAAATAGAAGACACAAAAAGAGCAGCTATCTTGAGCAGTCTTGGGTGGCTTTTCTCAGAATTGCGATTGCACGTTGTGAACGAGTACGAGGTCTTCTCAATGCTTCAACATTGCGGTAGAATTGGTAGCATAATGAAGAACAGGTACAGACTCTTGATGGTAATCTTGGTCGTAGCGGCCATATTGGTCAGTGGCTGCGCGGGGCGGCAGGAAACAGCAGAGCCGCCGCAGTCGGGAGAGCAAGCAGAGCAAACAGAGCAAGCAGAAGAAGCGGGCGTCGGTGATGCCGTGAAGGTTCACTATACTGGAAAACTACAGGATGGTACAGTATTTGACAGTTCGCTTGAACGCGAGCCGCTGGAATTCACAATCGGTCAAGGTGAGGTAATCACTGGCTTTGACCACGCCTTAATCGGTATGGAGGTGGGCGGGTCGCTAACGGTAACCATTCAGGCTGAATATGCCTATGGCCCACATTATGATGATTTAGTGTTTGAGGTACCTCGGAGCCGACTGCCCAAAGACTTGGAACCACAAGTTGGCCAGATGTTGAGCTTCCAAAGTGAGAGTGGAACATTGCAAGCTACAGTGGTTGAAGCTTCCGAATTGACGGTAACGTTAGATGCCAACCATCCCCTAGCAGGAAAAGACCTGACTTTCGAAATCGAGTTGGTGGAGATTGTCGAGACCACCCCGTAGCACCAATAATGCCGCTTTGGTTCACCCTATGCACCACTCAACCATCTTGCTCGGTGAGAAAGGCAACGAAACCAGTTTGCGTGGTATGTTTCCTCCAACTATAACAGACCTTAGCTAAATGCCATAGTGAAAAACTTACTCTTGATTGTTGAAAGACTACGCTATCATCCCCAAGAAGGTATCCAAGTTAGCCGGGCTGTACCCTAGCCGGCCACTCTCCACCTCCTTAAGCAGGCTTACAGCGGCTTTGTTGACTGGAGTGGGGACGCCAACTTCTTTGCCTTTCTCCACCACATAGCCATTTAGTTCATCAATCTCAGTGCGCCGCCCCTTTATAATGTCTTGAAGCATTGATGAGTGGCTCCCCCGGTACATCTCACCGTGCTTGTGCATCGCTTGGTCAATCTCGGGTGATGGGCTGCTAGCCGATTTTCTCCACAGTTCAGCGTCTATTCCCAAGGCTGGCTCCATATGATAGCCCAAAGCGTCAGCTACTTCTGCCACCTCAGCTGCGATCAGCTTCAAAACATGGCGGGTTCTCTCTTCCCTGTATAGTTCATCCGTTGTGTACCCGGTTATGCCTTCCATGGTATTGACCATGCAGTTCATAAGCAGTTTGGTCCAGAGTTGCCCCCAGATGTTCGTTATTATCTTGGTCTGTCCACAAAGCTCAAGAATCCGGGCTAGCTCCTTTGTGCGTGACGTAATCTGGCCGTTCAATTCTCCTATCGTGAAAAAAACACCATCCGGCTTGCCTTCCTGAGTAACACGCCCAGGCTCCCACATACTGGCACTTAGTATGATTGAACAGCCTATCGTATTCGATTTACCCACAATACTGGCTATCACGTCCTCCATGACCCCATTTTGGAAGGAAACAACCCAGGCATCTTTTGCGAGATAGGGTTTCATAAGGGTGAGCATCCGCTCGGTGTCATAAGCTTTCAAGGCGATAAAGAGGATGTCTATTTTATATTTCAGTTCATTCAGGTCATCAATATGAAGCGCCTTGACCTTTGCCAAATGCTCTCCTCTACAGCCGTCTATCTTCAGCCCATGCTGCCTCATAAATTGTACATGTTCCCGCCAATACGGAGCAACAAGGGTAATATCCTCGCCACCCATGCTAATGTAGCCGCCTATCAAGCTACCAACAGCACCAGCCCCTATTATTGCTATTTTTTTCACGTTTCTTACCTCGTTTCAAATAATTTGCTAACTTAATAAACCATGCTTTGTATCCGAATCAACAGATGAGAAATTTTGAGCCTATATGGCTATGTTAATAATTTGCTGCCCCGGCGTCAAGGCATCTGATAAGCCCGAAACGAGCTGCTACAACAAGTCTCATAATAAGAACTCAGGCGCAAAAAGTAGTTGCCCTGCGCAAGTAACTGCATCGCTTATCTAAGAGCGCCATGATTATCGCTCTCACCCTGGCCAAGATGCCCTTTATCGACTCGGAGCGGTTGGATGAAGTTTATCTTCCTCCAGCAAGGATTTACACTATGCAGCGTCTCGCCCGCCAGCGAAAGCCGCTGGAGAGTGAGATTAACGCACGCAAAACCCGAATTGGAGCAATCGTGGATGATTACCTCCTCAGGATGTGGCGGGCCTTTTCAGATTCGTGGTCTCTCCAGACCAGGATATTTCTGCACACTCAGCTTAATCCTCTAACGGCCATCCATGCAGGAGAGCAAGCCCTCCAAGCTTTCCTGACAAGAGCAAGGCCTCGGGGCAAAGGGGATGCGGTGGAGAGCCATCTGGGGTATCTCGATTATCAAAACACAGCAACCTTAATATGAACTATCCAGTTCGACTGAGGTAGTCAATGATGAATTCTTTGCTGATCTCCAGGAGGGAATAGCTCGGGAGCTCAAGCTAATGGAGATCGCAGAAAGCGAGTCTAAAACTATAGCGCAACGCCTGGAGAGACTATACCAGTAACCCCTTCACTCGACCTGCACACTATACCCAGTGTAAGAGATCCGTCATGCTTCCGGAGCCAGTCAGCCTTTGGCAACTACGCTGGAGTGATACCGGCGGCCAGACAATCGTCTGGTGTGGAAACCAAGGGATTGAGAATGGCGAAAGCAGGCCCAGCCATCATGAAGTGGGCTCTTTATCAGGCAGGACAAATAGGCCTTCGCTGCGATCCCCAGCTTGCCTGTGCCTACTCCCGGGAAGTGGTGTATCTCACAGCAAGAACCACAAGTAAGCCATGGGAGCAGTGATGAGTCACATGGAGGCAAGAGTCCTAGCGGTGGCTCAAAAGAATAGACCATATGAAATGCGCGATATTCAGGGTAAAGCTACCAGCCACGAGGAGGCAAGGAAGTTAATCCTGTCGAACTATCAGGTGTCCGAAGATGTAAGGCGGGAAAGACACCAGTGCAAACAGGCTAAAGGCGATACCATTTAAACCACGGAGAAAAGGACAGGAGATGTCAGACCACAAGACAAACGAGGCAGCCACTGTTCCTCAAACTGTAGTTGCTACGACCATCTCCCGATGCGAAGTTTAAATTAAGAGCAGTTGATAGGTTAATAAGATAACGCCTGGCATATATTAGGAAATCTCCTTTATTAAACCCTCGTTTTTTAACACCAGCATGGGTGAAGTTTCAGAGCATATCTTGGGCGATAATTCTCGCCAATTTCAAATCTTCAGGTGTGGTTACCTTTATATTATTGTTGTTCCCCATGTAAAGCCTTACCTTATGCCCTAAGCGCTCTACGGCAGCGGCGTCATCGGTAACCACCGCTGTAAGCTCTTTGTATGCCTCAGTAATCATATCGAATGTGAAAATTTGTGGAGTCTGCGTCGCCCATAACTTGTCACGCTGAAGTGTCTCCCTAATCAACCCATCATCAGTAGCAAGCTTTATGGTGTCCTTAACCGGTACCGCAGCTATGGCAGCACCAGTTTCCCTGGCTGCCTTCAGTCCATTCTCAACCAAATCCAAAGTTAAGAAGGGACGAGC
>CAZQDF010000136.1:0-5248 GCA_964592065.1 uncultured Dehalococcoidales bacterium
GGGACTATGTGGAAAAGCTGAAGCCACAGCTTGAGTCGCGGGATTCAAATGGGCCGTGCCGATAGATTTTACCTGTTTATAACCGTTTTTCTGGTTATCGCTGTAATAGCTGGCGGCGTGATGCTGGCGTTAAACCACAGCAGGAACCGCCCTGTGGAAATTGCCCTGTCTCAAACGGAGCCTCCGGAGCTGAGCGGCGAGGTCTATATCGGTGGCGCCGTGGCTAACCCTGGCATCTATTCTGTGAAGAAAGGTGACACTCTGCAAGATATTCTCCTCGATGCTGGCATTGAGCCCGATGCTGGCCTCAGCCATATCAAGATTTATATACCGACAGAAGGTGAGGAACAGCCTACTCAGAAAATAGACATCAATAGAGCCGAACCCTGGCTTCTCCAGGCCCTGCCAGGGATAGGCGAAACTAGAGCCCAGGCTATCGTGGACTACCGTAGCGGAAACGGCCCCTTCAAGCGCATCGAAGACCTGCTCCAGGTCGAAGGCATCGGCGAAGGGACATTTGAAAAGATAAAAGACTACATAACCGTGTCGGATTAAGTTTGCTTTAGAAGCATAATCTCAAAGGCCCTTGCAGAGTCTTTGAAAAGAGAGTTAAATAAAAATTACGAAGAAGCTATCCCTTGGGAGGATTGAAAGTCCTTCACCTGGCAAATGGAGGAGACTTGGTAAGGGAGAAAAGGAAGCAGATTATGAGGTTTACTATAACCATTGAACAGGACGAAGATGGCATATTCGTTGCGGAGTGTCCGGCTATCCCAGGATGTATAAGTCAGGGTAAAACGGAGAAAGAAGTTCTAGAGAACATCAAAGATGCCATAAAGCAATGTTTGGAGGTGCGGGCAGAGAAGGGAATGCCTTTAACCGTTGCAATGCGTGAAATAGAGGTTATGGTCTAGTTGGAACTCCCTGTTCTTAGCGGACGTGAAGTTGCAAAGGGGACGTTAAGGAAATTAATCACTCGTGCTGGTATAGCAGTGGGGGAGTTTCTAAAAGCAATGAAGTAAATAAATCCCCCTGCCCTGGCATAGCTTCTTGAATAGGCCTTAACGATGTTGAGCTCTGGCTTCTCCGAGCCCTGCCAGGCATAGGCGAAACTAGAGCTCAAGCTATCGTGGACTACCGCAGCCAAAACGGCCCCTTCAAGCGCATCGAAGACCTGCTCCAGGTCGAAGGCATCGGTGAAGGGACGTTCGAAAAGATAAAAGATTACATAACCGTGTCAGATTAGGAAGTCCTTTTTGAGTTGAAGGCGATGGTAATTTCAATCTATCACTTTACGGTACCTAGAGGCTGATAATGGGTTTAGTCGTTGTTATGGCACTTAGAAGAGGTGGCTAGTAAGAGAGAAACCTTTGAGGATGGATTTGGCTCTTAGTGGGAAGGGTGACAATCCGCTCTAAAGTCCATGTTATCCTTGTGCTCCATTCAACTAACTCCCTCGGCCACCACTCGTCAAGTTGCTCTTTCGGCACCTTGTCCCTAAGGAGATTAAGAAACCCTGTCAGGAATTCCGCGACTTCCCTGAGTATTTCATCTGCTTCTTTGAGCGTGAAGCCAGAGTAGACGGATGGGAAGCTCTTCAATTTCTTGTACACAATACGTTTATCTATGCGCCCTAAGCCTTCACCAGCAATCTTCACCACTTCACGTCCCGCAGGATGAAGAGTGATGTTATTTCGTATATAAAATATGTCTTGGATGCCATTAATATCTAATTCCAGTTCCTTATGCAACAACACGTGGTGAATTGCTCTGAACCTCTGTATTGGGGCAGGCAAATCTGTCCGTTTGTCGACCTCATCCAACTCTTTGTTTATCAATTCTCCGAACATAAGATTCGACATAGATTCCAGGTAAGGCGCTGTCAATAGTATTATTATCCTGGCGTAGCGTTTTCTTTTAGATTCGTCAGTTGTGCCCTCTGCCTGTCTCCTTAAGAAAATGATGTCTTCCCCGAACCTCTTATACGTTGCTGCAGTATAAACAGCCTCACCGCTTACTTTAAAGCCTAGAGGTGCAGTGCCCTGTTCTTGGTACTTGGTCATATTGTCCACCTCCTTCTCCACTTAACAAATCTCGCCATTAATCGATTGTATCCTCAATCAGGCTATTTGCTTTTCCTGCTACCCTCTCCAAATCCGCTGGCTGGATACTATCTTCTTTCATCCCTGTTTGCTGTCTTATTGTATCTTCACCGCACCTTTCACACAATTCTCCGAGAGCAAAACCCGGTGGAGGGTTTACAAAGTCAATCTTCTCCTTATAGTAGAACTCTCCTTTATTAACTATCGCCCCACACCTTTGGCAACGGTGAGGGACCCTTGCCTTCACCTTTCCCCAGTATTTCAAACTATCATACTTGCTCAATGTGTTCTTCAAATCCGCTGGCTGGGCTACGCTTTACCACCAGCCTTGCCTTTTCCTTTCTTTTGCTGCTTCTTTGGTTTTTTCACCTTTTTCTCGTTCATATTTGCCTCCTCCAAATCCGCTGGCTGGGCTACTCACTTCTTGGTTAGGATTTCCTCTTCGGCCGGAGATGCTCAACAATGGGTTCTAGTTGACGAAAAACTGTTCGGTAGTCGCCCTTTAAGGCATACGCTTTTGTTGCTTTTTGGATATCCTTCTCCTTTATGGCGAACACCAACGCTTCCAATACCCTGTTGGCATCGTTCAGATAGGTATCCCTTGTTACTGGCTTGATGTCCTCTCGTTGCACCCTCTTAATTAAGGGCGTCTTCATACTCCTTTAGCAACCTTTTCATTGCAGCTCACCCCCCCTCACTAGATTATTCATCAGCCAGAGTATACATCGTAATCGTGATTGTAGCACTTGCAGATGAACTTGTGTTGGCTGATTCATTTACAGTGCTAGTTACCTCATTCTAATTTGGTAATTTCTTTCCACAGAATGGGCAGTAGTTAATCTTCATTTCCCCAAGGTAGTAGCTATTATCTTGTTTCTTTAGTAAAGCAGTATCCAAAGCTAATTTTTATGTCTATCCTGCCCACTCTCCAATCAACTGAAGCAATTGTATGGTGCTTATCGCCTGAGTGAAGCCGGGTGGAATTGTACCACCCGCCCAATCTCCAATAGCATTGAGCAGGTCTGTAGTCTCCACCACATCCGGGTTAAGGCCTAAGCCTCGGTAGTAAGCGAAGATATCACTCGTTTGGGTGGTGAACTCCCAAACTGGTCCCGTACTAAAGTCACCATGATTATCCCAGGCAACTACCTGCCAATAATACTTAGTGTTGTAGTTTAATGTTCCTGGGTTGTAAATTATGGGGGATTGCGTGGCGGAATATGGCACGGTTCTTTCCTTAAAAGTCGGACTCAAACTGGTGCCAAAGTAAACATCGTAGGTTACCATATCTCCGACATCAGGGTCTCCTCCTACCCAGCTCAAAGGAACATCAATAGAAACATCGATAGCATAGTTTGTTGGCAAAGGACTGGATGGCATCTTCGGCGGATTGTTTGGGGCGGCCCCGGTAGTGAACTGCCAAACCGGTCCCGGGGTAGAGGTGCCATGATTATCCCAGGCAACTATCTGCCAGTAATACGTGGTGTTGTAGTTTAATATTCCCGGGCTGTAATTTATGGGAGATTGTGTGGCGGAATATGGCAGGGTTCTTTCCTTAAAAGTCGGACTCAAGCTGGTGCCAAAGTAAACATCGTAGGTTACCATATCCGCAGCATCAGGGTCTCCTCCTATCCAGCTTAAATAAGCATTAATGGAAACATCAGCAGCATAGTTTGTCGGCAAAGGATTGGATGGCACATTCGGCGGATTGTTACCATCTGACAGCGCCTGAACGCTTGCCTGCGATGGAATGACTATTGCCGCCAACGATAGAACCAACGCCAAAGCTGCAAATGCACAAATGAATTTGTGTGATTTAACCATCTCCCCTCCTTAACTCGCTGCCAAATTTTGCCTAGTGTCCTTCTAGTACAACAATATCCTGGCAGCCAGCGATTCGCAGTATAGCATAGGAGCAGGCTCTGTCAATGGGTATGCCAGCTTCACAGTGACCAGCACAAGGAAGAACAACAGAGCAGAAACAGAAGACTCATGAGCAGATTAATGCTGTTGTTACTCACACAACTAAATCCCCCCACTACATTGCTGTATTACATGGCTATACCCTTCGCTCACCGTTGAGGATAACTTTTGTCATCCAGAAGCCCAGTCTCCAAGCAACTGAAGTAATTCCATCGTGCTTATCGCCTGAGTGAAGCCGAGTGGAATTGTACCACCCGCCCAATCTCCAATAGCATTGAGCAGGTCTGTAGTCTCTACTACGTTCGGGTCAGAGCCTAAGCCTCGGTAGTAGGCCAGGATATCACCTGGCGGAGCAGCGCTGACAGTGGTATCCTCTGTAGCGGACCCTAATGCTCCCTGGTTACAGTTTATGTTCGCTACGTTATGTAGAATTGTTCCATCGGGCAACGCTGACCCTACCGTCACGGTTATGCTGATACTTCCCGAAGCGCCGGGCACAAGAGTGCCAAATGTCCAGGTATCGGTCGTCCCAGTATCAGGTGCTGGAGTGGCAGATACAAAGTTCACATTGGGGTCATAGGTCTCTTTGACCACGACCCCGTTGGCAACGGTAACAGTGTTTCCATAATTGACGGTATATGTAAGCTGCGAGCCAGCATCAACGGGGTCTACAGAGTCAGATTTTGCTATGGTTAAGATAGGAAGAGAATAAAAGCATTGCGTTGCGACGCTGCAAGGGCTATCTTGAGCCATAACAGCGGTAGCGGCAGCTGTAGCACTAGTAGCGGTAGCGGTTGCTACCGTATTCGTGACTGTTACAGTCTGAGGTGCTACAGTTGCAGCAGTAATTTCTCCGAGTGGACAGTCAGCACTAATTGAGCCAGTATCTGAAAGCTTCATTACCCAAAAGTCATCAGTAACGACAGCTACCCCAGCTCCAAACGATCTTGTCTGCCCTGCAACGATGTACCCTCCATCTTGGGTCTGCCGGACCGACCAGCTAGTGTCACCACCACTGCCGCCATAAGTCTTCTGCCATTGGACACCGCCAGACAAATAAAGCTTCAACGCCCAAAAGTCCCAAGCAGCCACTCCAAATGACATTGTGTTCCCTACAACGATGTACCCTCCATCTATGGTCTGCTGGATCCACCAGGCGTCATCATCACCAGTGCCGCCATAGGTCTTTTGCCATTGAACACCGCCAGACGGACCAAGCTTCA
>CAZQDF010000137.1:0-5219 GCA_964592065.1 uncultured Dehalococcoidales bacterium
GGAATCGCTCTTGTGAACTACATCAGGGGAAATTATTTTCAACACCACAGGGAAGCCTATTTCCTTACTTATAGAAACTGCCTCCTTTTTAGTCCCAGCCAGTTTTGTTTCGACAACAGGTATGCCCCATTGCTTGAGAAGTTCCTTGGATTCAACCTCAGTTAATATTCTTGGCTGATTTAGAATTTGGCTCCTTGTCATTTTGTTCCCCCTTCGGTAACGCTTATTCTAATTTATTTAATTGGTTTCTGTCTAGGAGATTAAGAGTTTGCTGTATTCACTAAGGCAGTGATAAGATAGTTGCCTTTAACAGAAGGAGATAATCCTTAAAAAGCTATTGGGGAAAGGTTATCCTGGGTAAGACGATAGACCTGCCGAATCGATAATGCGGCTAGGGCTATCACTCAGCTTCCCGATTATCATGAATGCCAGAAGATAATACTTGAGCAAGAGACTAGATTCTCCATCGGAAAGATTGTAAGAAGGTAAGATGGCTAAGCGTAATCTAGATTATATTTTCCAGCCAAAATCAGTGGCAATCGCCGGAGTTTCTAGCAAGGAGACAAGCTTACCTAGAGCAGGCCAAAGATATCTTGAGGCTGTGCGTGGCTACGGATTCAAAGGTAAGATTTATCCCCTAAACCCCAAAGGCGGGGAAATTAAAGGCTTACGAATATACACCAATATTAAAGATATCCCTGAGCCAGTTGATTATGTCATCTCTTGCGTTCCAGCTCGTGCAGTGCTGCAGCTAATCAAGGATTGTGCAGCTAAAGGAGTCAAGGTTGTTCAATGCTATACCGCCGGCTTTTCTGAAACTGGACTGGAGGAAGGCAAGCAATTAGAAAGAGAGATTTGTTCACTGTCCCACCGAGGCGGGATTCGGATTATCGGCCCGAATTGTTTGGGTGTGTATTGTCCCAGGGCAAACTTTTCATATCACGATAATTTCCCGAAGGAAAGTGGCTCAACGGCCCTTATTTGCCAAAGTGGCGGTAATACTACTTACTCGGTTTGCGAGGGAGGTGAACGAGGAATTCGTTTCAGCAAGGCGATTTCCTATGGCAATGCTGCCGACATAGATGAATGCGATCTGCTCGAGCATCTAGCTGCTGACCCAGATACAGAGATAATACTTGCTTACATCGAAGGAGTTAAAGATGGTCGACGATTCAACCATGTATTAAAGGAAGCGGCTCAAAAAGGGCCAGTTATAATTCTTAAAGGGGGGACTAGTGAATCCGGGGCTAGGACAGCAGCCTCACATACTGGCGCCTTGGCTGGTTCAGATAAAGTATGGGATGGGCTCCTACGCCAAGCCGGTGCAGTGAGAGTTTACAGTTTTGAAGAGCTGATAGATATGGCAGTGACCTTTTCCCATTCATTTTTACCCAGAGGGAGGAGAGCAGGTATCCTAGGTATTAGCGGTGGAGCTACTGTTCTAGCTACCGATGATTGTGCAGGTGCCGGACTTGTGATACCGCATTTTCCTAAAGGACTTCGCAAAAAACTGAGTGACTTGCTTGAAAGTGAAACGGGAGCGATCTTGAATAATCCTGTAGACCTCGCTGCCACTATTCGGAAACTCAGAGTTTACGACATTCTCAATGTATTATCTAGCTATGAGAAAATCGATTTAATTATGGTTCACTTTCCCTTGGGCATCTCTATGCTTTCAGCTTGCATGCGTAGTGAGTTTTGGGATTCAGTCTTAGAGGATGTCATTAGGGCTCACAGGAAATCAGCTAAACCAATAATGGTGGTGATCTACAACCTCAGTTCCAAAGGAGATTATGAATGGATGCTTGAGGCCCAAAGGAAATGTTATGAAGCTGGTATCCCTGTCTACCACTCAATAGGCAATGCCGCTAAGGCACTTGATCGATTTCTGAGGTATTACGAACATAAAGCTAGAGAAGGTCAAGACTAGCTTATTCTGCCAAACTCCTTCTCTAACTGATGGGAGCTAAGATGGATCATGGTTGGCCTGCCATGAGGGCAGGTGCGTGGTTGCTGGGCTTGCTCCAGTTGTTTTATTAGCTCCCTCATTTCTTCGTGGCTTAACTGCTGTCCTGCTCTGATGGCACCATGGCAAGCCAGTGATTGGGCTATTTTTTCTTCCCAGGGAGCTGCGTTTTCTTTTGCGGCAAGGTTATCAAGCAATGTGCTTATTGCCTCAATAATATTCGCCCTCGTTATTAACGAGGGCACGGCGCGTATTAAGTAGCTTCTATCACCAAAAGGCTCAATAGTAAAGCCGAACTGAGTCAAAATATCCTTATTAGCTTTTAAGCTTTCTTCCTGCCGGGGGCTAATCTCGCAGGATATTGGCTGGAGTAACCCTTGGACTTCAATTTCCTTTTGTGACCATTGGGTCAAAATTCTGTCATAAAGTATGCGCTCATGGGCAGCATGCTGGTCAATAAGGTAAAGCCCTTCAGGCCCCTCGGCAATAATATAGGTATTGGCTAGCTGCCCCAGCACCCTCAAAACGGGTAACCCCAATGTAGGCAGTGGAGCAATAAAAGTTGGCTCGTTATCCCTTACCATCTGGGGATTTTGCCATTGCCATGAAGTAGCTGAAAAGGGCACAGTTTTGGTGGTAGCTATAGGCGTCCTGACCAATGCACCCTTTATTGTTTTCTCCAGGATGGCAAAAATAGTGGACTCACCGTGGAACTTAATTTGAGCCTTGGAGGGATGCACATTAACATCAATCTCTTGAGCTGGCAACGAGATGTTGATTATAGCGATGGGATGCTTACCATCCATGAGTAGGCCATGATACCCTTCCTCACTCGCCCGAGCTAGCAAGGGACTGCGCACCCACCTTCGATTGACAAAGAAGCTAAGGTAGTTGCGATTAGAGCGAGCTAAGGAAGGTGGACTTATTAAGCCACTAACTTTAGTTAAATTATCTGCCGCTTCTACCTTCAGCAGCGCTTGAGCTACCTCTAGACCATATATTTGGTCGACTACATCTCGCAGATCGCCATTTCCTGTAGTGCGCAGGTTGAGGTGTTTGTCAAGAAGCAAATTGAACCTAACCTCAGGGAAAGCCAGCGCGTATTGGCTTACCAAATTGGCGATATGGCTATTTTCTGTATTGGCTGATTTCAGAAACTTAAGTCGCGCAGGGAAATAGCGGAATAATCGGCGTACCATTACAGTAGTACCTCGAGCTCTACTACAACCCTCTCTGCGAACTATATCACCCTTTCTCAGATACATATAGCTGCCAACCATATCTGAGGATGTTTGGGTGGAAATTTCTACTTCAGCCACAGCGGCAATGCTGGGCAGAGCTTCGCCACGAAAGCCGAGGCTGGAAATGTTTTCCAAGTCGGCGACATCGCTAATCTTGCTTGTGGCATATCTATGGAAAGCAAGCTCCGCCTCTGACGCCGGAATGCCCGCCCCGTTATCGCTTACCTTGATTAGCTCTATTCCACCACCTTGCGCTTCCACACTAATTTGGCTAGCCCCAGCATCGAGGGAATTCTCCATTAGCTCCTTCACCACTGAAGCTGGCCTTTCAATTACCTCTCCAGCGGCAATCTTGGAGACCAATTCCGGCGCTAAAATTTTAATGGACATTTGAATTCAATTTTACACGCTTTCGTGTATTCTGTCAAGAGTTTAGGGGGGGAAATCGAAATCTTTCTCAACTTTCTCCAGAGATGCTAAGCTGAGCAAGAGCTTCTTAACTCCAAATTCTTCAAAGGCTACAGTTACTTCGTGATCGCCCCTGCTGGGAAAGCAATTCATCACAATGCCATCGCCAAATTTACTATGGTGGACGTGGTCGCCGACTTTCAGGTTTAGAGTGCTAAAAGGCTGTGGTGAAGGCCGGGAGTAAATACTAGCTACAGTAGTTAGGCTTTCTTCCTCCCACAGCCCTTTGGTGCTTATCAGGTGCGGTGAAATATCCTGGAGAAAGCGAGATGGTGGATTCACTGAACCAGCGCCGAATAAATTACGGCGATAACTACGTAGGAGATAAACTCGCTCCTTAGCTCTAGTTACTCCGACATAGCAAAGACGACGCTCCTCCTCCATCTCCTCGGGGTCACCGAAGGACTTCCTGTGGGGGAGAATCCCTTCTTCCAAGCCAACAATAAAAACCACAGGAAACTCCAATCCTTTAGCCTGATGCAAGGTAATCAGAGTCACAGCATCAGCTTTCTCATCTAATTCATCTACGTCTGCTACCAGGCTTACTTTCTCTAAGAAATTAGCTAAAGCTTCCTCAGGGTTAAGCCCATCATACTCCCTGGCAACGCTTTTTAGCTCCATTATATTCTCCCACCTCTCCTCCCCGCCCTCTTTTCCTAGAAGATATTCTCTATACCCGGTATGCTCCACTATCTCGTCCAATAGCTCAACCAGGCTTAGCACACGGCTTTGGGCAGTAAGCTTACTTATAAGTGCAGTAAATCCAGTCAGGGTTTGAGCAACACGAGAAGACAGAACTTTACCTTCCACTACCTGCTTTAAGGCATCATATAGAGGGATGCTATAAGTTCTTGCCCAGGCTTGAAGCTGGCTGAGGGTACGCTGTCCAATGCCTCTCCCCGGCACATTTATTATTCGAGACAAGCTAACGTTGTCCTGTGGATTGTGAATAAGCCTTAAGTAAGCAATGACATCCTTAACCTCTCGGCGTTGGTAAAAGCGAGTGCCCCCAACAAGCTTATAAGGCACTCCGTACCTTATGAAGCTTTCCTCCAACGCTCGTGATTGAGCATTCACTCGGTACATCACAGCATAATCTCTGAGGGATATTTGCTCCTGGCTAATCAGACTCTCTATCTTATTGACTACGAATTGCGACTCTTCTTCCTCGTTATAGCTCTCAATGATGGAGACCTTAGAGCCAGTCTCGTTCTCTGTCCACAAATTTTTTGGCTTGCGCCGGATATTCGCTGAGATGATGTCTGAAGCTGCCTCTAAAATAGTCTTGGTGGAGCGATAGTTTTGCTCCAAAAGTACTATTTTGGCCTCGGGATAATCTTTCTCAAAGCTCAAGATGTTACGCAAATCAGCAGATCTCCAGGAGTAAATGGATTGGTCAGGATCGCCAACCACACAGATATTGTGGTATTTTCCTGCTAGCTGCTTCATAAGCAAATACTGGACAATGTTGGTATCCTGAAATTCGTCAACTAAAACGTGAACGTACCTTGACTGGTATTTACTGAGGATTTCAGGATGGTCCT
>CAZQDF010000138.1:0-5181 GCA_964592065.1 uncultured Dehalococcoidales bacterium
CGAAAGCTGGAGCCAGACCCCAACCACCCCAGATACATAAAGACGGTATATGGAGCCGGCTACAAGCTTGTCAGAGGTGAGCAATGATACATAGTCTGCGTTTCCGCCTCTTGATGGCCTTTGTACTAGTGATAGTGATTGCCGTTGGCGCGATATTCTTCTTCATGGGCCAGGCTATGAGAGCTGAAGTCCAGCGATTCCAAGGACGTATCGAAGAGGCACGCCTCGGCAAGATGGAATTTGAACTAACTCAGTACTACTTCCAGCAAAGGAGCTGGGAGGGCATTCAACCCTTTGTAGCGCAGTGGGGTAACTTCTATGAGTGGCGGATCATTGTAACCGACGCGGATGGAATAGCGGTCGCAGATTCTGAAGGAGCGCTTCTGGGACACCCGTATGAGCCGGATTCACCAGGCAGACCCATTACAACTCCGCGGACACCATACCCCATCGGGACACTTTACATCAGCTCCGAATCGTCAACAGGGGCAGACTTTGCCCTGCTCTATATATTATTTGAACAAATAGGCCGCTTCCTACTCTGGGGATGCCTGGTGGCAATCGGCATTGCGGTGGCCATCACGTTCTTCCTGTCGCGGCGAATTTTAGCCCCGGTCAAGGCTCTTACATCCGCTGCCAAGCGCCTGGGGCACGGTGATTTTTCGCAAAGAGTACAAGTTAAGGATAGGGGTGAACTTGGAGAGCTAGCCAGCACCTTTAACTCCATGGCTAGCAACCTTGAACGCGCCGAGAAGCTGCGACGGAATATGGTGGCTGATGTTGCCCATGAACTCAGAACCCCTCTTTCTAATGTCCGGGGGTACCTGGAAGCAATCCATGACAGGGTGATAAAGCCAGATGCTGACACTATTCGCTCCCTTGATGAAGAGGCAATGCTGCTGTCCCGACTGGTTGACGACCTCCAGGAGCTAAGTCTTGCCGAGGCTGGAGAATTAAAGCTAGTTCGTCAGCCAGAAAGCGTCGCTGAGTTAATCAAACAAACAGCGGATATGGTGCAGGCACAGTTGGCAGCAAAGGAGGTATCCGTATCGATTGACCTGCCCGCTAAACTACCACCGGCGAATATCGACGCGCGCCGGATTAGTCAGGTGTTGCGAAATCTTTTGGAGAACGCGGTGACCCACACTCGTAAAGGAGATGCCATCACGGTGACTGCCAGAGCGCAGGATAACTATGTAGAGGTGGCTGTGAGCGATACCGGTGAAGGTATTCCTGCTGAGGACTTGCCCAACATCTTTGAGCGCTTCTACCGGGTGGACAAGTCCCGCGCCAGGACCACTGGAGGCAGCGGTCTGGGTCTCACCATTACCAAACGCCTGGTAGAGGCCCACGGCGGCAAGATTGAAGTCCTGAGTGAAATGGGAAAAGGCAGCCGCTTTTCCTTCACCGTACCTACCGCGGAGTAGCTTGTTCGCACCTGCTCAAGCCAGATTACCCCCTTGTCCTGAGTATCAGGATAAGCAGGGCAGCGACTAGGGCGGCACCAATGCCGATTGCTATCCACAACAGATGGGACGAAATCGGTGACATTGGTTCAAGCGAATGAGATGGAGAAGAAGATACGGGTGGCGATGGTGCCGAGGGAGCTGCCTCAGTGGTAAAGACGTTAGTCACCCACTCACCGCCGCTGGTAGCACTGATAGCTCTCACCTTCCAGAAGTAGGTGGTGGAGTAGTCTAACTCCCTGTCACATCCCCAGGCAGTTGTAGGCAAGGCATTATCACCAAGTTTGCTCACGACCACGTCTGCAAATTCGCTATCCTTGGATAGTATGAATTCGTAGCTGGTAGCCTTAGCAACAGAATCCCAAGTGAAGGCAGGTCTTATCGATACATCGGTGGCATCAGATGATGGATATGTTCCAACAGGTGCAGCGCCAAGGGAAGGAGTAAATGACCGAATGTCAGACCATGGGCTCTTTATCGGCTCTACAGACCTCACCCTCCAGTAGTAGGTAGTGCCGCTAGTCAGTTCTGCCAAAGTAGTGCCACCGACTGCCACTATGGCAATATCATCGCTGCTCCCCGACCACACATTCTGGGTGCTCTCTGCGTCTAAGTAGATGGCTGCTTCGTAAGTCTTGGTTTCTGATAGCTCCAGCCAATGCAGGAAGAGATTGTTAACATAGTCACAAGAACAAGAATCAATTGGCAGTATTGTTTCATCCTCCGGCGCATTAAGACTCGGACCGACCTTACATAGCGTATCTTGAAAGCGATAAATAGTCTGATTAGCACTGTCGATAGCCCAAAGCTCGTTTTGTTCAGCGTCACCTGATAATTTGAGGCAATGGAGAGTATTGGGAAACACTATACCCAGGTCAAAAGTAGCGCCCAAGGGCAATGCGTCGTTTACTAAATCAAATTCGACATCCATAGAGTCCGGCGCCGCAGGATTCAGTGACCGGGTTACGCCACCGCTGGTGCTGGTAGCTGGCTCCAGCCTCAGAGCATAGAGTGCCCCTTCAGGACTCACCACCAAACCACCAATGCGCTGCTCTTCCTCCAGTTCCGTGATAGACTTATCAATCTGTTCCCATTCGGTGGAGACTCCGATGACCCAGCGCCAGATTCCCTCATCAGTAGAATTAGTGGCAGCATAGATGATGCTATTTTCAGAGTAATTGGCATCGGCTACAATTTGAACGTCGCCATCGCCGATATCCTCAGGGATTTTAACGAAGGTGTCACCTCCATCGCTAGAATAAGCCACATCTCCGTTTCTACCACCGACCAGAATAGTTCCATTTCCGGCAATAGCCAACATATTGATGTCTGGAAGGCCCGTGTCCACCGGGTCCTGCCACATCCAGCCACTGTCAGTAGGCTTGCTGATATAGCCATCAGGTAAAGCCACATAGACAGTCTCTTCATCGCTTACAACCATATCAATCACTGGCCCCGGAGCTCTGCACCACCGCCAGGTGTTGCCCCGATTGTATGACACTGCCATCAGCTTGCCGCCCGCCTCAGCAGCATACATAGTAGAATCGTCGCTATAGTTGGCACTCAACCTCAGGATAACGGCATCCGTAGCGGTATCCAATGCCAGCAGGCGCTGCCAATACCTGCCCAGTGGACCACCAACAGTACGCCAGATACCTTCGGGACCTGAAGAGCTATATGTCGTTATGAATAAGCTCTCAGAGTCAGGCGCTGGAGCAACATCAGCAAGCTTAATAGTCGTGTCCATAAGGCCCATCTGCCGCCATTTGTCACCATCAAGACTTGCTGAAAATGCGCTCTCATCCAGCGCGCCACCTGGGCTCTGCGATGTGCCGCAATAAGCTATCTCTCCGTCGGGGCTCCAGCTTACCTTGGCATTGCCCGGACCTGTGGGTGGCACAGAAGACAAATACCATGTCGGAGATTGGGTAAAGGGATTGGAAGTTCGCCGTACCTGAACAGTTAGCGAGCCAGCAACAGGATTTGCATCGCCAACAAGAAGCTTACCTGAGGTCACGGTGCCATGATAAGAAATGCCGCTTATATTAATGGCATTACCACCGTCGGCATTCATCCGATGAACGGTGACGTCATCAAGCCAGTAGGCATCATCCTCGGCATCCGGCTCTCGGTTGCAACTCACAAAGAGCTGCCGTGACGATGTCTCTTCACTGGAATAATCTGAGGGTAAAGCCAGTGATGAATGGATTAGGGAAACTCCCGATGCATCACCGGCTGAGGCAATTTCCACCGGGTAGCCGGTCAGGTCGTTCCATGAGGTGGTTCCGGTTGAGACATCCCGTTCACCGAGGCATAACCAGGTTTTATCCCGGTATACGGGAGATACATCGTCACCAGTAGAAGCCGTGACCAGAATCGTTCTATCCTTCCTGTAGCTAGGGGAATAAGCCAGCGCCGATACTTCAGCTCCCACATGATCAGGGTCGACAACTAAATTCTGGTTCTGCCATGAAGCCCATAATTTTCCTAACTGGAGTATCCATAGCTGTCCGGTGGTGGCATTGTCGCCCCAGACCGCCGTAGCAATAGCAATCTCGCTTACCGACTCGCCAGCTTCGGTATACTGATTGGATATAGCAATTGCCTGAATAGTACCCGTCAAGCTTGGAACACCGGTATCTGTCCATTCCCCCCCACTGTCTGTCGACAAATAGACCTTGGTACCATCGTTGGTAACCACAGCTACGATGCCGGACTCGTCGGGAGCGACAGCGGTCTTGCTAGCAGCCAACTCAGCGCCGGCATCAACTAGATAGGAGGTCATATCTTCCCAGCTTACCCCGGCATTCAAAGAGCGATAGAGCTTGGAGTATTCCCTGTCTATAACATAAATTACTCCATCATCTCCAACGGCGATTTCACTGACTTCCGAGGGAGTAACAACTATGTTGCCCTCCAGCCCTGGCTTCTCTACCGATGCCCATTTCAGGGGTTCTGATGCTGCTTGGGCTGGAAGTGGTGCAAATAGAGCAAACAGGAATAACCCTGCTACTAATGCGCAAATGTATCTGACTTTCGTAATCATAGGTTCATCATACAGGCGAAATGTTAATTTCCTGTTAATTACCTGGTTTTTCTCTTTTTGACCCTGGGACACATAAATTAACAGGTTCTTAACAATTTCCTGAGATAATATTTGCCAAGCACGTTATTTTACTGCCGATCAGAATAGTACGGTATTGTCAATAATTAATTAAATTAATAATATGAAGAATAGGTGAATGACAATGAAAGTACTGAAAATATTGCTAATACTGTTAGCGCTGTGCAGCATCAGCGTTTTGTCGCTAAGCTGTGCTTCTGAACCAGAGTCGGAGTCGATATCAGAGAACCAGATGGTGACGGTGCAGAGGGGAGACCTGACAGTAGACATTACGGCCAGCGGCAATCTGGCGTTGTCCGTTATGGAGGACCTGGCTTTCGAGATTTCAGGCACAGTGGAAGAAATCCTGGTGGAAGAAGGAGACAGTGTTGAAGAAGGACAGGTGCTGGCGAGCCTAGATACTTCAGAATGGGAGAACGAGTTGAAGACTCTTGAACGCCAGGTGACAGCCAAGGAGCTTGACCTGCTTCAGGCAGAGATAAACCTAGAGAATGCTGAGCTTTCCCTGGAGGAGGCTGAGGAGGAGACCACCACCACTATTACCGGGGATATTGTGGAAAAATATACTGACCCAAAGGAGATAGATATACT
>CAZQDF010000139.1:0-5129 GCA_964592065.1 uncultured Dehalococcoidales bacterium
ATGGTGACATTTTCCCTGAACAGTTAGATGGTGACAAAATCATAGAACTTCAACATGTTTAAACGGGAAAATTGACATACACACTGTCTTGTAGTAGATTATTACGTTTGAGTTCAAGAAGGGGAGACGAAGCATGGTTATCATAGGTGAGAACATACATGTCATAGCGAAGGTGGTAAACGATGCAATAAGGGCTCGAGATCCCAAGACGATCCAGGATTTAGCCAGAGCCCAAGCTGAGGCTGGGGCTGACTATATAGATGTAAATGTTGGTTACTTAAGAAAAGATACTGAGGAAACCATGATGTGGATAATCAACACAATTCAAGAGGTTACTGATTTGCCTCTGTCCATAGACACTATGAATCCTGTAGCCATGGAGGTGGGCCTCAGGCTTTGCAAGAAGAGACCTTTGCTTAATTCCGCTTCAGGAAAGACTGACTCTAAAGAGCAGATGCTCCCATTAGCAAAGAAATATAATTGTGATGTAGTGATTTCGGTGATAAACGATAAAGGTATGCCTGCTGAAGGCGATTCAAAGTTGGACAGCATCATGGATACAGTGGCTTACGCTAACGATCTTGGAATTCCCAATGAGAATATTTGGGCTGACCCCATAGCCCTCCCCGTAAGCACTGCTGGTGAGGGGCAGAAGAATGCCTTGGCAACTTATGAATTCATAGAGATGCTTCCTGAAGCTTTGCCTGGGCTTAAATCAACGTTAGGGCTTTCCAATATATCTAACGGGGCACCTATTGAACTTAGACCTCTACTTAACCATGTTTACTTGATAATGTTGGCTAGGAAAGGGCTTTACTCGTCAATTCACGATGCCCTGGATGAGGATATTATGAGCGTATCGAGGGGCGGGAAAGAAAATCTAATTGACCTCGTCTACAGAACATGGGATGGAGAGGACATAGACCTTTCTTCCCTATCACAAGAGCAAATAAATTACGTTAAGACGACTAAGGTCCTCGCAGGTGAAGTCCTCTATTCCGATGCCTGGCTTGAATAAGGAGGTTAGATAATGGAGTATAAGGCACCAGTGGAAGCATACACTGGAGTAGTTAGGGAGGAAACTATCGGGACGGGGGAGAAAGCCTTAAAGCTGGGAGGGGAGAACATTCTCCCCCTCCATTTTTTTGATGAGGGTTCACTCCCCCATGCGCCAACCTTCGCCTTGGAGATATTGGATATAGAGCCTACAGATTGGCCAGAACACTTAGTTGAACCCTTCAAGGATGTGATATCCAATCCAGTGAAATGGGCTAAGAGGTGTGAAGAATTTGGTGCGGATGCAGTCAGTATCTTCCTCTTGAGCACTGATCCTGCAGGGGAGAATCGCCCTGCGGAGGAAGCGGCAGCACTGGTAAAAGAAGTGGCTGAGTCAATAAGTATCCCTGTGCTTGTCTATGGCTCTGGAGATGATAAGAAGGATAGTGAGGTTCTCCCCAAGGTTGCTGAAGTGTGCGACGGAATGAACCTCCTTATAGGTCCGGTGCTTAAAGAGAACTACGAAGTTGTGGGAAGGGCAATTCTAGAGCATGGACATAAAGCCTGGGCTGAGAGTCCTTTGGATATCAATTTGCTTAAGGAGTTGAATGTAAAACTGTGTCATTTCCTGCCTCCAGAGAGAATTGTAATCGATCCAGAATCCACAGCGCTGGGCTATGGCTTTGAATATAGCTTCACTCTAATGGAAAGGGTGAAGCAGCTTGGAGTAATTATTAAGGATAGCATGACGCAGATGCCCATGATCGCTAATTTGGGAAAGGAAGTTTGGAAGACAAAGCAATCCAAAGAGAGCGAAAAGCAAGGCTTGCTGTTTGAGGCAATGACGGCTTTAGGGCTCCTTTTAGCCGGAGCAAATATCCTTGTCTTAAGGCATCCCGAGAGTATAAAGTTAGTAAAAGAAACAATCAGTTAAAGATCTTTTTTAAGAAAGAGGTGAAAAATGGCAGAGGTAAAAGAAAAGACGCTTTCCAAAAAATTGGAGGAAATCCATAAGCGCATAAAAGCGGAGGTCCCCTGGGAGCCAGTAGGGCCCACCCCAATGCCAGAAGTTCCCGATTTAAGATCATGGGATATGAGGCTTCTTAAAACCTACGCGCCATTTTATTCTCCATTCTGTGATTTATGTTGCTTCTGCACCTATGGTAAGTGTGACCTCACCGAGGGTAGGAGGGGAGCCTGTGGCATTGACATAGCCACGCAACAGGCAAGGTTTATACTTTTGGCTTGCTTGATAGGATGTTCCGCTCACGCCGCTCACGGCGGGCACATTCTGGAGTTTCTTATAGAGAAGCATGGCGCAGATAAGAAGATAGATATGGGCCCATTCATTGAGATTGAAGCGCCAAATATAAGGACAGTTACTGGTTTGAAACCAGAGACCCTGGGAGACCTCCAAATAGCTCTAGAGTATGTATTCAAGGAGATTGCCCACCTTCTTGATTCTTGCCACACGGGACAAGAGGGAAGCGCTCTGGATTATGAATCTAAAGCCTTGCATGCTAGCATGCTGGATCATGTAGGTATGGAGATAGCTGACATCGCTCAGATTGTCGGCTTTAATTACCCTACTTCTGTTGCTGATACACCTCTGGTGGAGATGGGATGGGGGGCGATAGATAAAAGCAAGCCCGTAATCTTACTATCAGGGCATAATCCAGCTACCTCGACGGTGGTAATTGACTACCTCAGGGAACACAACCTTGAAGACCAGGTAGAGGTCTGCGGCCTATGCTGCACTGCACTGGAAACAACCAGGTATTCAGACAAAGCTAAAATAGTTGGTCCTCTTTCCCGTGCGCTTTTCTTCATGAGGGCGGGCATTGCCGATGTCATCATGACCGACGAGCAATGTATAAGAACAGACACGCCTCAGGAAGCAGCCAAGGTGGGTTCAGCAGTTATCGCCTGCCTTGACAAGGCTATGTATGGACTTGAGGATGCCACTGATATGGATCCGGATAAGATAGTAAGACGAATGGTGGATAATAAAGAACAATTTGCCATCTTGGACTCCTCAAAGGCAGCCGAGGTAGCGGTCAAAGTCGCCATGGAACTTGCCCCCCAGAGAAAGAAGGAATGGCTAACGGAGGAAGAAGCCATAGAGCTGGCTAAGAAATGTACTAATTGTGGCATGTGTGAGAGAGTATGTCCTAATCTTTTCTCCATCGGCGAAGGAATAACCAAGTTGGCCAAGGAAGGCAATTTCGACCTGATAAGGAAGCAATTCCTGCAGTGCATTGGCTGTGGAAAATGCGAGCAAGAGTGCCCCAATAAGGTTCCCATCTTCAAGATAATGCAGACAGCGACGAGCATGGAGACCTGGAAATGCAGGGCTGGGCGCGGCCCTGTTATGGATACCGAGATAAGGAATGTCGGTGCACCTCTTACCCTGGGTACAATCCCCGGAGTTATTGCCCTCGTCGGTTGCTCCAACTACCCCGATATTGACGATGTTGCCGACATGGTAGAGGAGTTTGCCAAGAGAAAGTATATTGTAGTCCTCACAGGCTGTGCCGCCATGGTTGCCGGAATGAAGAAAGACGCCGATGGCTTAACCGTGTATGAAAAGTTTCCTCCCGATTTTGATGCTGGAGGGGTCGTGAATATTGGCTCATGTGTTTCCAATGCTCATATCAGTGGAGCAGCGATAAAGATAGCCAATATCTTTGCTGCTCTTCCTTTAAGAGGGAACTATGAGGTCATGGCTGATTACGTGCTTAACCGAGTGGGCGCCTGTGGTGTAGCCTGGGGTGCAATGTCCCAGAAGGCAGCTTCCATCGGCACCGGGTTTAATAGGTTGGGTGTGCCCGTGGTTTTAGGCCCTCACGCCTCCAAGTATAGAAGGCTGTTTCTCTCCAGGAAGGAAGAGGATGATTGGAAGGTTATGGATGCCAGGAAGAAGGAGATTGTGGATACTGTGGAGCCTGCTCCCGAGCACCTGGCTTATGTATGTGAGACAAAAGAGAAAGCCATGCCAATGATAGCCAAGCTGTGTATAAGAAGAAACGATACCCCTCAGGGAAGGGCGATAAAACTTAACCACTATATTTCCCTGTACAAGAAGTATATTGGAGCGGGTTTGCCCGAAGATATTCAGCTCTTTGTCCGCAGGGATGCTGATATTCCTTTGGTCTACAAGAAGGAAGTGCGGGCATATCTACAGGAAATCGGCTGGCAGCCCAGGGAGCCAATTGGACTTCCTACCTTGATTGGGACTTATCCTAGCAAGATTCCTGTGGATGCAGTAATACATTAGTGAAGAAGATGAATAGGCTAGAAGGAGGGAAAAAATGAGCGCAGTAATACCACGACATAGGGTAAATGTCTTAACCGGAATCAAATCAGCCAAGCTAATCGAAGACCCCACGGAGTACTCTAATTTGATTCGAAAGGCAAAAAGACCGCTTCTCGTAGTTGGGCCTCTCTTGCTTGAATCGACGCCCGACGGCAAGTTGCTCCTCGAGTATGCCGTAGACATTGCCAAGCCTAGCAATATCCCCATATGTGCCACGGCGCAAACTAAAGGGAAAGTGGTAGAGCTAGGAGTCAAGCCAGATTCTGTTTATGATGTCGTGGAGATAGTGAATGCTCTTAAAGACCCCGACTGGAAGGGAGTTAGAAGAGAAGGTAATCATGACCTGGTGATCCTTTTTGGCATAAGGAGCGACCTTGGGAACCAAAGCCTTTCCACACTCAAGCACTTCGCCCCTCACCTGAAAACTATGACATTGTGTAAGCATTACTTCCCTCATGCCAATTACTCCCTTACCAATTTCAAAAAAGATGCTAAGTGGTTGGAGTTTCTGGAAAGCTTAATAGAGAACTTGAAGAAAGGAGGATAGAAAAAGTGGAAGGCGAATTTCACGCAGATATTGGACCCCAATATGAAGGTGAGGTGATAAGGAAGGAAGACCTTTACCTGGAGTTTGGTGGCCCTAAGGTAGCATATAAATTTGAGCTGGCGACAGTGAAGAGCCTCGATGAAGTAGAGAATGAGAAAATAGAGATTATCGGTCCCGATATAAATGAATTGGAACCTTACGATGAAGAAAAGAAGGGTGGGAGTTACCCTATAGCTATTCTGATTGATGTTGCTGGAGGGGAACTGGACA
>CAZQDF010000140.1:0-5084 GCA_964592065.1 uncultured Dehalococcoidales bacterium
AAAAGAACTTGCTAAAATCCCTGGACAAGTGTTACCTATGTCGTCAGCCAGCACAAAATGTTGCATTGTACTACATTTAGTGGTATAATGCTTTCGTAACACAATTCCTGGAGGGGTTTATGAGGTGCCCTTATTGTAGCGGTCAGGAATCGAGGGTGATAGATTCTCGGGACTTGGGTGAAGTTGTGAGGCGGCGAAGGAAATGTCTCGCCTGTGGAGGTCGCTTTACCACCTATGAGCGCATACAGACGCACAGTATTTTTGTTATCAAGAAAGATGGGCGACGCGAGGAATTTAAAAGAGATAAACTCTCCTCGGGTATTCGCAAAGCCTGTGAGAAACGCCCTCTTCCTACTGGTGCTATTGATAAGCTCATAGACAGCATTGAAGCTGAGCTTTATACCGCGGGCAAAGCTGAAGTTCCCAGTTCTCTCCTTGGTGACCTGGTCATAGAGGGGTTAAAAAAACTAGACCATATAGCCTATATTCGCTTTGCTAGCGTCTATCGGGAATTTGCCGATATTGGTGCTTTGAAACAAGCGGTGGATAATTTAGCGGTGGGTAGAGCTGTGACACCGGCAAATCAGTTACCGTTGTTGCCTTCCAAAGTGGTGAATTCGTTAAAGGGAGGCCCGCCCTACACCTCCCCTTATCTGGCGAGGGACGGGAGGTAAGAATGGCTAGGCTCCATAGAAACGCCGGCAAAAAATCTGTAGGGCAGGATAGGGTAGTTCAGGCTGTTTTCACTGCCGCCGAGTCCATGGGTATACGTGATAGAAGATTGTTGGAGAAATTTACACAGCAGGTGAGCCAACGCCTAGAAGTAGCTCAACCCTTGCCAGGCATGGAGGAATTTGTTTCCCCGCGTACTAGACGCTTGGTGCCTTCCTCCCAAATTCAGGCGATAGTTAAGGAAGTTCTAACTGCCAATGAGTTTTCTCCCCAAGCCAAGGGCCAGGTCGTTTCTGGGATTAAGCTTAGCGATAACGCCTTGAGGGTTCTGGAAAAGAGATATTTAATAAAAAATGAGAAGGGAAGAGCCATTGAGACTCCACAGGAGCTATTTCGCCGCGTAGCTAAGCACATTGCCTCAGCCGAGCTTCTTTATGACCCCAAGGCAGATTTTTCCCTTTCGGAGGAGGCGTTTTACCAGCTAATGGCAAACCTGGAATTTTTACCCAATTCTCCTACATTGATGAATGCTGGTCGTGAATTGGGACAACTATCGGCTTGCTTTGTTATTCCCGTTGATGATTCTATGGAATCCATTTTTGATGCTGTTAAATACACTGCTTTAATTCACAAAAGCGGCGGCGGCACTGGTTTTTCCTTCTCTCGACTCAGGCCGGAGAAGGACAGGGTTGGTTCTACAGGGGGTGTTGCTAGTGGCCCCGTTTCCTTCATGCGAACCTTCGATACCACTACTGATGTGATAAAACAGGGTGGCATGCGCCGTGGAGCTAATATGGCGATACTAGCCGTTGACCATCCAGATATCTTGAAATTCATTGCAGCTAAGGAAGACCCAGAGAATCTAACTAATTTTAACCTCTCTGTAGCCGTAACTGATAGTTTTATGCAAGCGGTGGGGAAAGACGCTGACTACAATTTAATGAACCCGCGAACTGGAGAAATGGTTGGTAAGCTTAATGCCAAGGAGGTATTCGACAAAATAGTAGATATGGCATGGTGTACTGGCGACCCGGGTGTTGTATTTATTGACGAAATAAACAGGCATAACCCCACGCCTAAATTAGGGAAAATCGAAAGCACCAATCCTTGTGGTGAACAACCCTTGCTTCCCTTTGAATCTTGTAATTTAGGTTCCCTCAACTTAGCCAAAATGCTGATTTTCCAAGATAAGCAATGGCAAGTTGATTATGCTAAGCTATCTCAGGCGGTTAAACTAGCGGTTCGTTTTCTCGATAATGTCATTGAGGTTAATCAGTTTCCCTTGCCACAGATTAGTGAGAGGACCAAAGCTACTAGGAAAATAGGTTTGGGGGTGATGGGTTTTGCCGATATGCTGGTTCAGCTCGGGATTCCTTACGATAGCGAACAAGCGCTTACCATTGCTGAGGAGGTTATGAGGTTCATATCTGAGGAGGCGGATAAAGCTTCAGTAGAATTAGCCAAGGAAAGAGGCGTTTTCCCTGCCTTTGATGGCAGCATCTATAATGTCCCCGATGGTCCTCGCTTTCGGAATGCCTCTCGAACTACTGTTGCTCCTACTGGTAGCTTGAGCATAATTGCCAATTGTTCCAGCGGAATCGAGCCAGTATTTGCCTTAAGCTATGTGCGCCATATTTTGGAAGGCGAAGAATTCGTGGAGATAAATCCATATTTTGAGGAAGCAGCCAAAAGGGGTGGTTTCTATTCCCCAGAGCTGATCAGGGAACTAGCTGAGGGGAGAAGACTAAAGGATATAGAAGGCGTTCCTGAAGAGATAAAAAGGCTCTTCGTTACTGCCCATGATATAACCCCTGAGTGGCATGTCAGGATGCAAGCGGCTTTTCAAAGATTTACTGATAGTGCTGTATCTAAGACGGTCAATTTCCCCTATGAAGCAACGCTTGAGGATGTGACCAAGGTATACATACTGGCTTATCAGGAGGGCTTAAAAGGGATAACTATTTACAGAGATAGAAGTCGGGAAAGCCAAGTTCTCACTGTAGGGGAAGGGACAAAAAAGGCCGAAGGCAAGTTAGCTCCTAGGAAAAGACCTAAAGTTACTAGAGGGATAACTGAGAGGGTGAGCACTGGGTGTGGATACATCTATGTAACCATAAATTTTGATGAACAAGGGATATGTGAGGTTTTCTCCACGTTGGGAAAAGCTGGAGGGTGTGCTGCAGCCCAGCTTGAAGCTATAAGCCGCCTCATTTCCTTGGCTTTGAGGTCTGGCCTGGATTTGAATTCTGTGGTGCGGCAGTTGCGTGGCATCAGGTGTCCTTCTATTGCTTGGGAACAGGGGCAGGCTATCTTGTCCTGCGCCGATGCTATCGCTAGCGTGCTTGAGAAATATATTAAAGAAGAACCTATGACCAATTCTGAGATGCCTGAATCTAAAAACCCTAAGACGGGTAAAAGGGTATCATTGCTAGATGAAGCTCTGAACCTGAACAAAGCAAAGATGAACAAGCAGCGAAGCAATCAAGCAGGACAATGCCCCGAGTGTGGTGGTCCTTTGATTTACCAAGAAGGATGCAATATTTGCCTCAACTGCGGTTTCACCAAATGCGGATAGAGTATGGGGAAAATGGGTAACTCGAAAGGTAATCGCTATTTAGCCCTTAAATATATTGCGAAAGTTGCCAATTCAACTTCTAGTTTAAAGAAGATTTGTAATTCTATAGCTAAAAGCAGTGCCAAAGCTATACATGCAAATGGCTGCCGCATTTTATACCTCAACCCTCAAAAGGAATATTTGCTCACTGTAGGTACTCATGGTTTAAGCGACCTCTACCTAAGGAAGGGTCCTCTTAATGCCCATAAAAGCCTCCCGGATATTCTTGATGGAAAAGTGGTATTTATTGCTGATGCCACTAAAGATGAAAAAGTTCAACATCCCCAAATAGCACAAGCACAGGGCATATCTTCTATATTCGGCGTCCCTATACTTAAAAAGGGAGAAGCTAGCGGAGAAATTAGGGTTTATACTCGCGAGCCCCACCAATTCTCCGAAGCTGACAAAGGCTTTCTCCTTAGTGTTGCCGATATATGTGCTGTTCTATTAGAGAAAGCGGAGCTCTATCAATTTCTAGAGAAAGATTATAAAGCAAGTAAACTACGAATGAAATCAGCTCAAATGTCTCAATTACCCACAGCCTCGCTGAGACCGACTAGCTTTGCTCATCCTAGCGAAAAGGAATTTGCCAAGCTTTTGGATTTCTATCGCATTGAATGGCTATATGAACCTCGTTCTTTCCCTCTAAAGTGGGAGAACGGTGGGGTAACTGAGATGTTTACTCCTGATTTCTATTTACCTGAGTTAGACCTTTATGTTGAACTCACTACATTAAAACAAAGTCTGATAACCGAAAAATACCGCAAGTTTCGCCGTCTTAAGGAACTCTATCCTGAGATTAATATTAAGCTTCTTAACAAGAGTGACTATCTTCAGCTCCTTGCTAAGTATGGCTATGGCTCCTTGGGCGAAGCCAAAATAGAGGGAGTCAATCGAGTTTTGTACAGCCACACCCAAATTCAGCGGAGGGTTAGGGTCCTGGCTAGACGTATTTCCCACGATTATGCTGGTAAGCAGCTAGTATTAGTGGGCATCTTAAAGGGCGTTATCTGTTTTATGACTGATCTGATGCAACACCTCTCTCTTCCGGTTACCCTAGACTTTATGGCCATCTCATACTATGGAGGTGATGGCCAGATGGTTAAGATAACTAAAGATTTTGATAGTAACATGACAGGGCAACACATAGTTATGGTTGAAGATATCGTAGATACTGGCATGACGCTGAATTATGTGCTCAATCACCTTTCAGCTCACAATCCAGCCAGCCTTCGTGTTTGCACCCTGCTTGATAAGAGGGCACGTCGATTGATAGATGTTCCTCTTGACTACGTAGGCTTTGAAATTCCCGATGAGTTCGTAGTTGGTTATGGGTTGGATTATAAAGGACAATATCGCAATCTACCTTTCATTGGCATCCTCTACCCTGAGTTAATTAAAGAGGATGAGTCGCAGTAATTGCTTTCGCCTGTTCGGAGTAAGATCACAGAATGTGATATCAGCAAGTAAAGATACTTATAGATAGGCATAGGAACTTTATCGGAGGAAATTAGCAGGGTGGAAGAATCTTTGTGGAGAAAAAAACTGCCCCAAGTAACCTTACCTTTCCCTTGACTTCCCACCACTTTCCTTTCAGCTTCCACTTACCTTGTGTCAGGCTTTTCACTTCCTGACATTTTTCGGCTTCTGCCTACTCAGCACTTGGCTCCTAGTCTGCCAAGCTTACGCTTGGTTACTTGGGACATATTTAATTTAACACATCCATGAAAACTTGTCAAGTTTCTGTGCTGGCTGTGTTGAAGTTCTATGATTTTGTCACCATCTAACTGTTCAGGGA
>CAZQDF010000141.1:0-2816 GCA_964592065.1 uncultured Dehalococcoidales bacterium
GATGCGACCCCGAGGGGATTCGAACCCCTGATCTCCACCGTGACAGGGTGGCATGTTAATCCGCTACACCACGGGGCCTCAAAGTGGGAATCCACCGCGAAGTATATAAAGGGAGTATCTCAATGTCAAACTCTACTTCTTGCCTAGTACTCGATTAGCAACTGTCTACTCTGCATCTCCAAGGTGCCTTCGGAAAGCCTAGTTATTCACTGGTCATGATAATACTATTCTATAGCGAAATCCTTGGTATAGCCGTAGCCTCTAAAAAACCGAACGGCTTTATGATAAACCTTATGAGTCAGCTCTTTCTTTGTTAGCTAGTTAGGTGTGTAGCTTAACAGTTGAGCCGTCTCAATGCATGTTGCTGCATCAACAATTGCCCGGTGAACTGCTTGCGAAGGAGTGAGTTTTGTATCAAGTTGTCTCCTTTGAATAAGCGGCAGTAGCATGAAAAGCTGCTTGAACTATACTTATAGCCTTTGGAGCCATTCTACAGTTTGACAGAGAGCCTCCGATTTGTTGACGAAATGGAGAAATCCTGCTACCATTATCTATAGCCATTGACCTTTAAGGCAGTGAACTTGGAGTTAGAGTAGGTAAGATTTCCGCTTGGATCGGCAACGACTGAGACGGATGAGGAAGGTTTGATGCGATGCCCTCTTGGTTGTGCCGAGAGGGTTTTTGTTTATGGTTATGCATGGTGCGATAACTGACATCCCCGGAATTAGAGTAGGGCATCATACCAATAAAGAAGGAATAACTGGCTGTACGGTAATTCTCTGTGAGCAAGGGGCTATCGCTGGGGTTGATGTCAGTGGCTCGGCACCGGGAACCAGGGAAACAGATGTCCTTCGTTCAGGAAACCTGGTGGAAAGGGTTCAGGCTGTCATCCTCAGTGGTGGTAGTGCTTTTGGACTGGATACTGCAGGTGGTGTGATGAAGTACCTCGAGGAGCGAGGATTTGGCCATCAAACTAGCTCTATCAAGGTACCTATTGTACCAGCAGCTATTATTTATGATCTGAATATAGGTAGTTCTGCAATCAGGCCCGGGGCTGATGAGGGCTACCAAGCTTGCCTTGCTGCTACTAATGCTGAAGTGGCTGAGGGATGTGTGGGTGCTGGCACTGGAGCAGCGGTGGGGAAAATTCTTGGGATGGAGAGAGCCACCAAGAGTGGTTTGGGAACTGCTAGTCGAGAAATAGTTGAAGATGTTGTTATAGCCGCTCTGGTAGTGGTAAATGCTTTTGGAGATGTGATTGAGCCTGGAACGGGGAAAATTATGGCTGGGCCTCGCAAGCCAAACGAAGGTGGGTTTTTATCTACATCTGAGATGTGCATGAGCAGCCGATTTGAGAATGCAATTTTATCTTTTAATACTGTGGTTGGGGTAGTAGCTACTAATGCTAAGCTTAGTAAAGTTGAGACAAACAAATTGGCTCGGTTGTCACAGGTTGGCCTCGCTCGCACTATTGATCCTTGCCATACTATGTATGATGGGGACGCCTTGTTTGCTCTTTCCTTAGGTGAAAAGAAGGCTGACATTAATGTTCTGGGCGCAGTAGTCGCCAAGGTAGTAGCTGAAGCTGTAACTAGAGCTGTTCTTCAAGCTGAAACTATGGGTGGTGTGCCAGCAGTTAAGGATATAAACAGATGATGAAAATCGGCTTTGTTGGTGCTGGAACAGTGGGCACAGCCTTAGCAGTGAAACTTTCCCAAGTAGGATGTCCAGTAATCTCTGTGTCCAGCCGAAGTTTACACTCAGCACAAAAACTGGCTGAGCTGGTGGCTAATTGCCAGATTTGCCAAACAGCTCAGGGGGTAGCTGATGCTGCTGAGCTGGTTTTCATCACCACTCCTGACGATGTTATAGCCAAGGTGGTGCTTGAGGTTCAGTGGCATAAAGGACAGGATGTCATCCATTGCAGCGGCGCTCATTCCATTGATATTTTGGAAGCAGCGAAAAAATCGGGAGCTAATGTAGGTTCTTTCCATCCACTCCAGACTTTTGCCAGCTATGAACAGGCTATAGAGAATTTACCCGGCTCAGCTTTTGCTTTAGAAGCTGAGGAGCCTCTGTTCTCTAGGCTAAAGCAGTTAGCTCACATTTTAGGTGGAAGCTGTGTAAAACTTAAGCTGGGGGACAAAGTGCTGTATCATGCCGCAGCTGTTTTTGTGTCTAATTATCTGGTAGCCTTGGTCAAGTTAGCTGTAGATTTGTGGCAGGGTTTTGGAGTGCCACCTGAAGAAGCAACGAAGGCTTTGCTGCCTTTGCTCAGAGGGACGATAAATAATATTGACAATATTGGCTTACCTCATTGCCTTACTGGGCCCATCGCTCGTGGGGATCTGAGTACAATAAGCAAGCATTTAGATGCCCTTAAAGCTAGAGACTCTGCGTTACTTACCACTTATAAAGAGTTGGGGCTTCAGACTATTCCTATCGCTTTAGCTAAAGGTAGAATTGATACGCATAGGGCAAAGAGGATAGAAGCGCTGCTTAAGCAATAGACAAAGGAGATGGAAAGTGAGAACCATGCTGAAGAGCAAAATTCATCGAGCTCGAGTCACCCAAGTTAACCTGGATTATGAAGGTAGCATCACTATTGACAAATCCCTCATGGAAGCCAGTGACATCTTGCCATTTGAGCGGGTAGAGGTGCTAAACATTAATAATGGGGCTAGATTTGATACTTATGCCATCGAAGGTGAGGCAAATTCAGGCGTTATCTGCATCAATGGTGCTGCTGCTAGGCTGGTTGCCAAAGAGGATATAGTTATCATTCTTTGTTACTGTCAGGTTCCAGATGATGAGGC
>CAZQDF010000141.1:2916-4930 GCA_964592065.1 uncultured Dehalococcoidales bacterium
CCAAAGAGGATATAGTTATCATTCTTTGTTACTGTCAGGTTCCAGATGATGAGGCGATGGCTGTGATACCAACCAGAGTTTATGTAGATAGTAAAAACAGAATTATTGAACCCTCATCTATAGCCCCTCTCCCTGGATGGGAGAGGGAAGTGGTGAGAGCGAAGGAAGGAGTAATGAAATGAGAGTTACTATCACTGAGATAAAGGAGATGAAGCAGAAGGGAAAAAAAATCCCTATGCTTACTGCTTATGATTATGTGACAGCCAAAATAGTTGACGAAGCTGGCGTACCTTTCATATTGGTTGGGGATAGCTTGGGGATGGTGATGTTGGGCTACGAATCGACTATCCCGGTAACCATAGAGGAGATGTTACACCATACTAAAGCTGTGGTCAGAGGCGCTAAGAAAGCCTTGATAGTAGGCGACATGCCCTTTATGACCTATCATGCCAGTGTTCCCGAGACTTTACACAACGCAGCGAGGTTCATCCAAGAAGGAGGAGCTCAGGCAGTGAAATTGGAGGGGGGTGAAGTTATTGCTGAGGAAGTAAGGCATCTTGTGGAATGTGGCATACCGGTTATGGGGCATATTGGGCTTACCCCCCAATCGATACATCAATTGGGGGGATTCAAGGTGCAAGGAAAAGCAGCGGAGGGAGCTGAAAAGTTGCTCCAAGATGCATGTATTTTGGAGGAAGCTGGCGCCTTTGCTATCGTTTTGGAATGTACTCCAGTACCTCTTTCTAAGCTGATTACTCAGAAGCTGACTATTCCTACAATTGGCATTGGTGGCGGACCCTATTGTGATGGACAAGTCCAGGTAATCAGCGATATTTTGGGCCTTTACACCGATTTTGTTCCCAAGCATGCTAAGCAATATGCTAAGTTAGCTGGGGAAATAGGGGCTGCTGTGGCTAACTATATAACTGAAGTTAAGGCGCAGAGCTTCCCTACTATGAAGCAGAGCTACGCCATGGATGAGAGTCTCCTTAAGCCTCTTGAAACTATATCTTCTTCTCCCATGAAGGAGGAGGGCTAGGCCGAGAGTGAAAGATGCAAGTGGTGAAAACGCTCTCTGAGGTAAGGGAGTTAAGGCGGCAACCCAGCAGCTCGATTGGCCTTGTTCCTACCATGGGCTATCTTCATGAAGGGCACCTAGCTTTAGTAAGGCAAGCCAGAGCGGAAAATTCCACCGTCATAGTTAGCATTTATGTCAATCCCACCCAGTTTAGTCCTAGCGAAGATTTTGGAATTTACCCACGAGACTTGAGTCGTGATTTGAAGCTCTTGGAAGGAGAAAAAACAGACATCGTTTTTGTTCCCTCTGACGAGGAGATGTATCCGACTGGATTTAGTAGCTGGGTGGATGTGGGAAAGGTGACCGAGTGTCTCGAGGGAGCATCTCGGCCAGGCCATTTCAGGGGAGTGGCTACGGTTTGTGCTAAATTATTCAATATTGTCCAGCCAGCTAGAGCCTACTTTGGGCAAAAGGATGCTCAGCAAGTAATAGTTATGAAGCGCATGGTAGCCGACCTCAATATGAACCTGGAAATCGTGGCTGTACCCACAGTTAGGGAAAGCGATGGCTTGGCTGTGAGCAGCCGCAATATCTACCTTGAATCTGAGGAACGCCAAGCAGCGACAGTTCTGTTTAGGGCTTTATCTTTAGCCAAGCAGTTATGGCAGGACGGGGAGAAGGATGCCGATAAAATTCGCCAGCAAATGATATGGCATATTCAGAAGGAACCTCTGGCACGGATTGAATATGTTAGCATCGCCGATAGCAGTACTCTGGAAGAGCTAAAACATATTGACCATCCTGCAGTAGCCTCCTTAGCTGTCTGTATAGGCAAAGCTAGATTAATAGATAACATAGCTCTGGAATAAGAACGTAAAGAGGCGAAGTTTGTCCCTGTAGCTATTTAAACAAACCATATATAACTTCTCTAGCTGAGGGGGGCGTGTTGCGTCAAAATAAACTGTTACCGAAAAGGGTGTTGTTGCGTCACAAATC
>CAZQDF010000142.1:0-4899 GCA_964592065.1 uncultured Dehalococcoidales bacterium
GGAGGCTACTCTAGTGGGGATAGATAGGCTCAAGGAAGTCAAACAGGCAGTATCTGCTCCCTTAGTAGCTATTGGTGGCATCAGCCAAAGTAACATTGAACAGGTCTTGGCTGCTGGCGCTGATTCTATAGCTGTAACTAACGCTATACTGGGGCATGAAGATGTCAGAGGAGCGGCACAGCAATTAATCACAAAGATGGAACTAATAAGGGGGAAATACCAAAACGCTTAGAGAAATCCTTCGCCGAGTTTATCCTGGTGAGCCAAAGCTCTAAAGGAACTGAGGAGCAGATTCTTCAAAGCTTTACTCCCTTAGAATGACAAAAGGCGGAAATTTCAGAATAACAGCAGGATTACTAAGCGAGATGAAATGTCAAAGCAAATAGAAGATTTAGAGCTTATTGCTACGGAGCTCCGCCCCTACTTCGAAGCTGAAGATGAGGCACGGGAGAAAGCCTTGCGTAGTTGCCGTCAAATAATACGTTATAGCGCTAACGCCATACGTGCTACACATCGCCGAGAGCAGGACAAGGCTAGGCAACTTCTCAGTTCAGCGCAAAAATTAATTCAAGATATGAACCATAACCTCGATAGGCATGGTAGGTTGCTTCACTCGGGTTTTATTCACGATGCTCAAAAAGAGTTTGCTGAAGGATGTATAACACTGGCCTTAACTGCCGGAGAGGAGCTGCCGAGGCCTGAAACACTGGGGGTAGATTATGCTGCCTACCTTAATGGGCTAGGTGAATCCGTGGGTGAGCTTAGACGCTACATACTAGATAACCTAAGGCAAGGAGATTTTTCTCGTTGTGAGGAACTACTAGCTACAATGGACGGCATTTACGGAATCTTGATGACCATGGACTTTGCGGAATTAATCACCCATGGCCTAAGGCGAACTACAGATGCCATACGCGGCATCGTAGAAAGAACCCGAGGAGATTTAACAATAGCGTTAAGGCAAAAAGCATTAGAAACAAAACTGGATAACCCTTCGGGCTTGAGACCTCAAGAGCAAAGCCTAGCTGATTAACCCCATCTCCCTGGCTACTATTTCTCGGCAGAAATTGGCATTGCCAAAAGAAAGCTCGCCAGCTTTAGCCCGTCGAGTGTAAAGTTGCAAGTCGTGTTCCATAGTAACGCCAATGGCACCATGAATTTGATGTGCCAAGGCGATAACACGCTGGGAAGCTTCACCCGTCCATGCCTTGGCTACAGCTGCTTCTTTGGCACAAGGAAGCCCTTCGCTTAACATCCAGGCTGCTTGATAGGTGCTAAATCTGGCACCATCAATATCAGTTGCCATATCGGCACAGTAGTGCTGTATAATTTGGAAGCTACCAATAGGGCGGCCAAATTGCTTCCTTTCCTTGGCATAATCGACTGTTATCTCCAGCACTCGTTGAATATTACCAACCATCTCGCAGCATTTTGCCACTGCTGCTCGCTCTATTATCTTTTGCACATCGTTCCATCCTTGGTCTAGCCGTCCTAAAATATTACCTCCAGGTACTCGCACTTGGTCAAAAACAACCTCGCATAGCTTATCGCCAGCAATAGTCTTTAGAACAGTATGGCTTATACCTGGACTCTTGGCATCCACCAAGAATATCGTAATTCCGCCTTCAGGTTCTGCCTGCTCCTTGGTTCTGGCTATGCATAGCAGATAGTCAGCAATATGCGCATCGGGAACGAACATCTTAGTGCCGTTGATAACATAATCACTATTATCAGGACTAGCCTTGACTGCAATCGAGGCAGCATCATACCTGACACTGGGCTCAATTAAAGCTAAGGTGAAAATTGCCTCACCACTAGCTATTTTGGGCAGGTATTCCTGTTTTTGCTCCTCGCTGCCAAGGTCTAAGATGGGTAAAGCGCCAAGAACCACTGTAGGGAAAAAGGGTCCAGGTAGGCAAGCACGTCCCATTTCCTCTAGCAATATTGATAAGTCGAAGAAATTCATACTGCTGCCACCATACTTTTCCGGAAACGCCAATCCCATCCAGCCTAGCTCTGACATTTCTTGCCACAACTTTGCTGAGTAGCCTTTCTCACTCTCCTCCATCTCTTTAATCACTTCTTTAGGGCATTTATCGGTTAAAAAGTCACGAACTGCCTTCTTTAGCATCTCCTGTTCTTCAGAAAGAGTTAAATTCATCGTTATCCTCCTATCATTCAAACACCCCGAATATCATTGAGCCGCAGGCGAAGAATCTATGAAGCCTCGGGATACTTCGCCAGTCCCTTCACTTCGTTCAGGACTTTAGCTCAAGGTGATACCTCATTGGCTAGGCAAACCCAATCCTCGTGAGGCCAGGATATTCTTTAAAATTTCTGAACTTCCAGCTTGCAAACTATAACCTTTGGAGCCCAAATATGAATGAGCTGCCAAACCTGCAATTGGTACATATTTAGAGCCAGCTACCAGTTGCCCATAGGGACCCAGAATCTCCATAGATGTGTTAGCTAAACGTTGCTCAAAAGCGGTGGCATATGCCTTGGACATCGCAGCTTCTTTGTTAGGGGCGCGCCCTTCATCCATAACCAAAGCCACTCTGTAAATTAATAGGCGCCCGACCTCAAATTCAATCTGAAGCTGTGCCAGCTTATTGCGAATTAAAGTATCCTGAGACAAAGGTTTCCCATTACACTTAGTTTCCTTGACGAAATGGAGGAGAGCTTCAAAGAGGGAATAGTTACCCATAAGACGCTCCATCCCACTTCTCTCATAATCAAGCTGGTGAAGGGCTTGGAGAAAACCACGGTTTTTCTCTCCTATCAGACACCCCTTAGGGACACGCACTCCATCATAGAAGACATCATTCCAGGCGTCGGTACCAGTAATATCTATCATAGGGATACGGTTAATTCCAGGCAAATCTGCTGGGATGATGAATTCACTAATACCCCTATGCTTTGGTGCCTGTGGGTCTGTTCTGGCTAATAGGTAAAAATAATTCACAAACGAGCCGCCACTGGTCCATGTCTTCTGTCCATCAATGACATACTCATCTCCATCCTCAACAGCTTTGGTTTGAAGTGACGCTAAATCACAGCCAGCCTCAGTCTCACTCATCCCCAAACCAATATAAGCCTCTCCCCTCAAAATCTCGGGCAATAACTCTTTCTTTTGTTCCTCAGTGCCAAAAGTGACGATGGAGCCACCTATCTGGCGGTCGGCAAACCAGTGGCAGGCTGCTGGTGCTCCATAGCGCAGCATCTCCTCAGTAAGGATAAGCCTGTCTATATAGCTGCGTCCTTGCCCACCATATTCTTTGGGCCAGGTTATGCCAATCCAACCCCTCTGCGCCACCCTTTTGGTAAACTCTGGGTTATAAGTCTGAATCCAGGCATCGCAAGTTGGTTCCCAGAACCCTTGCCCTATCTCTATTTCTAAAAAGCCGCGAAGTTCCTGTCTAAATTTGTTTTGCTCTTCGGTAAAACTAAAATCCATTGCCTCTCTCCTCAATTAAAGGTTGATATTAGAATATTTCCTCCACGGTCTGGCCACAGTTTTATTTTCCAAAACGTCCAATGCTCTATTTATCATTTTTCTAGTATCCTGAGGCATAATTACATCATCAATGTAGCCTCGTTCGGCACCACGATAGGGGTTTTCATAAAGCTCCCGGTATTCGTTTATTCTCTTTGCTCTTGCCTCTTTGGGATTCTCCGCCCCCTTTATCTCCCTGGCAAAGATGACGCTAGCTGCAGTTTCAGCACCAACAATAGTTATGCGAGCAATCGGCCAGGCGAAGACAAAATCAGCGCCGATGGACTTATCCAGCATCCCATAGTGAGCCCCAGCATATGATTTCCTCACCATGATTGAAATCAGGGGCACGGTAGCATCGGCCCAGGCAAAGAGCAGCTTAGCGCCATGCCGCAAGATGCCCTTCCAATCCTGCTGGGAACCTATCATGTAACCAGGGCAATCCTGAAAACTGACCAGAGGGATATTGAATAAATCACAGAACCTAATAAACCTGGCTCCTTTATCTGCGGCATCAACATCTATACTTCCTGCTGCCCACATTGGCTGGTTAGCTATCACGCCCACGGGACGCCCATTAAAACGAGCAAAACCTGTTATCATATTCCTGGCATAAAGCCCCATGGTCTCAAAGAAATAGCCATCGTCCACTATCCTTTTGATTACCTCATACATGTTAAAGGGGCGATATTGCTCCTCGAGGACCAGGGTATTTAAGTCAGGGCTAATCCTTTCTGGGTCATCCTTAGTTTCAATGCGAGGTGGTTTCTCTTTGTTATTGGAGGGAAAGAAAGACAAGAGCTCTTTTGCTTTATCTATGGCATCCTTATCATCCTCAGCTACTACATGTGTCTGGCCTGATTTGACAGCATGTGCTTTGTATCCTGACAATTCCTCAAGGCTGATTTCCTCCCCAGTTTGTGTTTTGACAAAGGCGGGACCAGCAATTCCCATAAAGCTAGTATGCCTGGTTTGAATGAGGAAATCCTGCATTATAGGGTGGTATGCCTGCCCCCCCAAGCAGGGACCTAGTAGCAAAGCTATTTGAGGGATTATGCCTGAGGCTAATATCTGAGACCTAAATAACCACCCGTAGGCTTCCAGACAATCCATTCCTTCTTGAAGTCGAGCTCCCCCAGAATCATTCATGCCTATGAAGGGCCATCCCTGCTCTTTGGCAAATTCAATAGCTCGAACGAATTTCTTGCCATGGTATTCGCCATAACTGCCAACCATAGCAGTAAAGTCTTCAGCAGCGACCACAACCCATCTGCCATTTACCCTGCCAAAGCCGGTAATAACTCCTTCAGCAGGTACCTCTCTCTCATCCATGCCAAAAGCGCTTGTTCTGTGCTTAACGAATAATCCTATCTCAGTGAAGCTACCAGGGTCGAAGAAATAGT
>CAZQDF010000143.1:0-4897 GCA_964592065.1 uncultured Dehalococcoidales bacterium
AAACTCCTTCCCGATTGGTGGTAAGGGTGACTGGGTCAACTCGAATAGTGCTGCCTCTGCCAATGCGGAGACGGAAATCATCGGGAATTTGTGGTGCTTGGCCAATAGCGGTAATCAAAGTATCGAAATCCATGCTGAACTCGCTATCCTTGACGGGCATTGGCCGACGCCTGCCACTGGCATCTGGCTCACCAAGCTCCATGCGCAAGCAGGTTAGTTTTAATTCCGCATCCCTTCTTTCTAGCTTAGTTGGTGTTACCAAGAATAGAATTTCTATCCCCTCCTCCGTTGCTTGTTCTACTTCTGATGAATTCGCTGGCATTTCCTCCCGACTGCGGCGGTAGAGAAGCTTCACATCTTCTGCGCCCAGCCGAAGTGCAGTGCGGGCAGCGTCAATTGCTACATTGCCTCCCCCTACCACAACAACCCTGCTGCCGATAGATGGCTTGAGACCTAGGTTCGTTTCACGGAGGAAAGTTGCCCCATCCACCACCCCTGGGCTTTCTTCCCCTTCTATTCCTAACCTAAGACCTTGGTGAGCACCCACGGTTATAAAGACAGCCTTGTAACCCATCTGGAAAAGTAAGTCTAGTGATACTACTGATGTGCTTGTCTCAATTTCAACCCCCATTTGAATCAACCTCTGGACTTCGGCATCAAGCACTTCTCGGGGGAGGCGGTACTTAGGGATGCCCACTCGTAACATGCCCCCTACTTCGGAGTAAGCTTCAAAGATAGTTACAGGGTAGCCTAACTTCCTCAGGTAGTAGGCAGCAGATAACCCTGCTGAACCAGATCCCACTATGGCCACTCTCTCCTCATGCCTGGTTTCCCCTTCAATTTGGATCATTCTATCGCCGCCGAATTCCACTGCGAACCTCTTCAATGCCCTTATGGCAATAGGCTTATCTACCTGACCACGTCTGCAAGCAGTTTCACACGGAGCAGTACACACGTGAGCACAGATGGACGGGAAAGGATTAGTATCCCTTATGACTTGTAATGCCTCCATTATCTTCCCCTGAGCAATCAAATCAACATATTCTCTAATCTCCATATGCAAGGGACATTCAGCTTGGCAAGGTGGCATAAGAGTATGGTCAAAAGAGGCTTCCTTGACACTAACTGGATACATTAACTTCCTCCTTGGTTAGAGATAGCTCTTATATCTTTTAACTATATGGTAATTCGGCTTATGTAAAACAAAAAGAGAGGTTTCCCTTAATATGCATGGTTTTAACTCTTGAATTCTTTGAATAACCCCCCTGTTTTAGGGAGACGAAAACTTCGAGGGTTTAGGAAGGCCAGTTTATGTTCTCAGACAGTTATGATGCCTTTGCGTATAGCATATTTGATGAGGTCGGTCTTATTGTGGACGTCAAGCTTGGCCATTAAATTGGTCTTATGTCCCTCCACAGTTTTGGGGCTGAGAACCAACATATCCGCTATCTCCTTAGTAGTATATCCTTCAACAAGTAATTTGAGTATCTCCCTTTCTCTGCCTGTCAGTTGTTGGTAGGAGTCTTCCCTTCCTCGCATAGGAGCTCCCAATTGGTAATCCTCAATGAAAGCCTTTGCTGCCACAGGAGAAAGAAAGGAATGGCCTTGGTGAACAGCTCGAATACCTGAGGCAAGCTCCGAAGAAGCTGCTGCCTTGCTGATAAAGCCTTGCGCGCCCGCCTCAATAATGGGGAAAAGATATTCCTTTTCAGCATATTGGGTTAGCACCAGCACCTTTGTCTTTGGGAATTCCTTGCCTATTTTCCGCGTTGCTTCCAGACCATCCATAATAGGCATAGCTATATCCATAAGCACTACATCAGGGGAAAGCTGCCTTACTTTATCCAGTGCCTCCTTGCCATTTCCTGCTTCATCAACCACCTCTATATCTGCAACCAAAGCTAGCAAAGCGCAGATGCCATCCCGCACGATGGTGTGGTCATCCACCACTAATACCCTTATCTTCTGCATCGACTGCGCTCCTGATTATTGGAATCTTAGCGGTAATCTTGGTCCCTTTCCCAGGCTTGGAATCAATAGAACAAATGCCACCTGCCAATTTCACTCTTTCTTTCATGCCGAACAAGCCGGCGCCACGACCTCTTCTATCAATGCTTGTAATCTCGCTAACATCAAACCCCTTGCCATCATCCTCAACATGTAAAATACATTTATCGGCAGCGCATTCTATTTTAACGGTGGCATTTTTTGCCCCCGAATGCCTCAGGATGTTGCTCATAGCCTCCTGGATAATGCGGAAAAGTGCCAATTCACTTTCCGCCGGCAACCTTCGCTCCATCCCTTGGAACTCTGTTGACGCATTAATGCCTTGAGAGTTGAAATTAGCCTCAGCAAGGTGATGAATAGCAGCAGGCAGCCCCAATGTATCTAATAGAGTAGGACGGAGCTCCCTTATAAGCTTGCTTACCTCGGTGCCTGCATGGACTGCTATAGACTGAGCCTTTTTCAATATTTCCTTAATTTCAGCATCCTTGAAGCTGCCCATCTCTATCATTTCATTAACTGCCTGCAGGTTAAGTGTTAGGGCAGTAAGCTGCTGACTTGTCTCATCATGTAGCTCTCTAGCGATTCTTTTTCGCTCCTGTTCCTGAATATTGAGAGCCTGCCGCAGCAGCATCTGGTATCTTTCCCTTCCCTCGCTCAACTGTGTATATAGCTTTGCCTGCTCAATAGCGGTGCCAAGCTGGCAAGCAATAGAGTTCAGGAGGTACATATCATCGATGGCGAATTTGCCCGCCAAATGGCTGGCAATATTCATCACACCTACGACCTTCTCCTTTGCTTTCAAAGGGACGCTAATGAATCCCTTAAGACCCTCCGCACTTATCAAAGCAGGGAGGGTAACATCTGGGTTTCTAGAGATGTCCTCTAGCAGAATGGACTCACCCGTTTGAGCCACTTTCCCTGCTATCCCCTCGCCCATAGTAAGGCACATCTCCCCAGCGTATTTGGCAGAGAGGCCACGGTGCACTTTGTAGCACAGCTTTTGGATTTTTTCATCAAAAAGCAGGATTCCTCCAACGCTGCCGCTAAAAATTTGCAGCACAGTATCCAGTGCCACGTTCAAGATAGCGGGCAAACTCCCTAAGCCAGAAACGGCAGATGAGACGCGACTTAGAGCGTCGAGGTGATAATGCCGCCTTAAAATCTCTCTCTCGCGCTCTCTTTCTGCGCTAACGTCCCTCCTTAATTCAACCACAGCATCAATATTGCCATGGCTGTCTTTTAGCGGCCACATAGTGATCTTGACATACCTATTGCGGGAAGGATGAATGAGTGTTGCTGAACTAGCACTTCGCACTACCTTGCCCAAAGGGCATTCCCACAAAGGAGAGCCGCAAGGCTTATCCCTGCCCTGGAAGACCTCATAACAATGCTTACCAATAGGTGACTCAGTGCTCTCACATGACTGGCATATAGCTGAGTTAGCGAACCTTACCCGGTATTCGCTATCGAGGACTATAAGCTTGTCTTCCAGACCATCTGCGATGGCCTGCAAGCTTTGAACTAAGTCTGCGGCCTCAGCGGTTCGACGAATTGCTGGCTCTTTCATTTTACACAATTGGAATATGACTGCATATTACGCCACTTAATCCCTTCTGCTTCTATCATAGGCTGTCTTTCCCAATTCTTCAAATTCAATGTGGCTGTGGCTTCAAGCCTGTATCGGGCTTCAACATTCTGGAACCATAGCCCATCTAGGGTTTGCCAGTTTTGAGCATACATCTTTGCCAATTCTACTAAAGTTTCCTTAGGAAATTCCTCAAGCTTCATTTTCGCCCTTTCCAGGATTTAATATCCCAGAAAGCTATTTGTTGCAGTTTCTCCTCCAATTTTTCTGGTTATAAACAATTGGTTCAGAGCCATCCCTTGTTCAATGCGCTGAAAAGGATGATCTTTAATTGTCCTATGATAGGAAGAAGCAATAATTTTGGCAAGTTTTTATATTTCAATATGGTAGCTTGTAATCCTCAAGAGAGTCAAGCAAAGTGGTAAGAGAATGGCGCCGGGCAATCGATGGAGGAATGCTCTCTCACATTATTGTGGTAGTACGTGTAGCCCATAGCTTCATTTAAGAGCGCAGTTTCGCTGTTAATTTCCAAAGCGCGGGGAATGTAAAATCCTTCGTCATCAATCCGGAGGGAACGCTCCAGGTGCGCGTTCTACTCACAATGCCCCTTATGATTCTGGATCACTCGACAGCCAAAACCATCAATCAGTTCCCGTAATTCTCTAACCTTCATCCATGACTTGCCGCCAAATTCCTCTCCGTTATCAACTGTAAAGACGATTGTTGACTGAACCCTGTGGGATCTTAACCAGGAGATTACCCAGAGATACCAACAGAGCCTATTGGTCCAGGATTTCTCTCTGGAATAGGCAATGAGCTTAAACCTAGAGCTCACATCCAGGGCGCTCCACTGGCAGTTGGGTATGCCGTATCGGTCAAGATGAATGAGCTGCTCCTTAGTTAGAGCTTTATGGTCTCTGATTTGCTTCAAATCTATCTGCACTATTTCGAAAGGTTTGGCTGAATACCAGTCAATAAACTCTCGCTTTTTCCCCTGACTCCATGTAGCGCAGATGGTAATCAACCTTCTTCTTGTTTTTCCTGATAATATGGCGAACTGTTCCCGCGGGAATCGATATGCCTTCATGCTTTTTAAAGTGGCGTGATAATATTTCCGGCCCAAGCCTGGTCCTGTTCTTAACCTCAATGACCCTATCTTCAATCGCAATGGATGTCCTTCTGGGTCGATGCCTGGGCACCGTTGCTCTGTCTTCTAAGTCGCCCTCCTTCTCTTTGTTAATAATATCGTAAACCACGGGCCGGTTTATCCCGAAGATAGAAGCTGCCTCTGAAATATTGTGATTG
>CAZQDF010000144.1:0-4858 GCA_964592065.1 uncultured Dehalococcoidales bacterium
TCTGATTAACCCAGGAAGGGGGAGCATATCCCTCCTTTGCCGCCATATTCTTTAGCACGTTTAACACGTTGAAGAATTTTACATTCTGTGGGCAGTGTTCCTCGCAGGTATGGCAGGTAGCGCAGTACCAGATATAAGGGCTACTTAACACTCTTTTCCTCATGCCAAGATTTACCATTCTGGCCATCTTTCTGGGATCATACTCAGGGAATATCTCGTGGATGGGGCATCCTGCTGTGCAGGTTCCACAGGAAAAACAGGCAGTTACATCACGAGCAGCTTCATGGGACATTACCTCGAACTTAAAATTTGGATCGAGTTCCGCTGTTCGAACTGGTTCACTGTGTAATTTCATCCTTTATGCCATAAGCGCTTCTATCTGGGTGGAAATGTTCTCATCCTCAAAGAGGTTGACTGAGATTGCTCCAGATGGACAGGCCACGCCGCATATCCCACAGCCCTTACATAAAATGCTAACTAGATGGGCAACTTTGCTCGCATCCTGTATGCCAAGCTCTATAGCTGAGTACGGACATGAAGCAACACAGATGCCACATCCTGAGCAGTTATCCTTGTCAATCGACACAGGAAGAGGGTATCCCTCTTTTGCCGCTATATTTTTTAGGACACCCCATACACTGGAGAACTTTACATTCTGGGGGCAGCATTTTTCACACAGAAAGCATTCCTCAGAACAATACCAGATATAACGGCTGCTTAACCCCTTTTCCTTCATCCCGAAATTTATCATCCTGATTATCTTTCTCGGGTCATGCTCAGGATATACTGCGTGGATGGGACACCCTCCAGTGCAGGTTCCACAAGAAAAACAGGCAGTTATATCACAAGCAGTCTCATATGCTATGACTTCTCGTTTGAAATTCGGATCAAGTTCCGATACTCGGATTAGTTGACCAGGCATTAGAACCTTAACTCCTCAAAGAAAAGGCTTTTACGGATTAGTCTCATAGTCCCTGTCTACTTCTTCAACCACTTCTCAATTCGTATGAGAAGCTCAGTCGGGGCAACTGGCTTGTCAATAAAGTCTTCAGCTTCCAAAGTAAGTCCCTGGCTCACTCCTAATGAAGTCTCCACATATTTCTCCGAGAATGAAGTGATCATGATTACTGGAATTTGAGCCAGGTGAGGGTCCTTTTTCAATTGCTGGCAAACCTGAAAGCCATCTACTCCAGGCATAATGATATCCAGGAGGACCAAATCAGGCTTTTCCTCACGGGCTTTTTTCAGACCCTCACCACCACTGAGAGCGGTGATTACCCTATAGGGCTGGCTCTCCAATACCACTTTGGTTGCCTCAACAAAATCAGGGTCATCATCAACCAAAAGAATCTTAGCTCGTTTTTCCATTTTCCACCCCAGCTATTTGTGTCTCCTTTGTACATGCAGGACTTGTCCCGTGCATGTTACTGCCCAGATAAACCTCAGCACTACGGTTTTCCCTTTTTTAGAAGGTTTTCCACTCGCTTAACCAGCACAAATGGGTCAATGGGCTTTTCAACATAGTCGTCAACATCGAGACTTAAGCCAGTTTCCAACTGATAGCGCCTTCGGCTGACATCTTCCCTTACCGAAGTGAGAACCAGGATGGGGATCTTGCTATATTTCGACCATCGAGGGTCTTTCAATTCCTTGCAAACAGCAAAGCCATCCTTCCGAGGCATTAAGAGGTCTAGAATCATCAAATCAGCTCTTTCTTCTTTGAGTTTAGCTAAACCTTCCTCCCCATCCCGAGCGGTGACGACTTGATAGTTTCGCGCCTCAAGAACAGCTCCAATGGCAACTAGAATGTCTGGGTCATCATCTACAATTAAGATTTTTGTCTTATGTTCTGCCATTATGCCTCCTTCTAGCTTCAGATTTACACTGCTGGTCTGGGAAGAAGCCCAGCTTCCTCCACAATGCGAGGAACGATTTCTTCCCAAGCAACGGCCATAATATGGATGCCATGAACCCCTTCAATCTCTTTCAGTTGCTCAATTGTCTCAAGACATATTTTGACCCCCTCCTCTTTGGCACTCTTGGCACCTTCAAGGCGAGTGATAATCTCATCCGGAAGACAGACTCCTGAGACATAGTCCCTCATGTAGCGAGCCATTCCCACTGACCTAGTAGGAATAACCCCGGCAAGGATATGAACCTGCTTATCTAAACCACGGTTCCGTACCGCCTCCATCCACTTGGCAAACTTGGCTATATCGAAAATGGCCTGAGTTTGGATAAAATCAGCCCCAGCTTTCACCTTCTTGGCTAATCGTAAGACTCGGTACTCAAATGGGTCAGCAAAGGGATTGGCCACAGCACCAATAAAGATAGGTACCTCGCCCGATATCTCCTCACCACATTGGAATTTCTTTTCATCCCGCATGGTCTTTAACATTTGAACTAATTGGATGGAATCGATATCGTAGACCCCTTTAGCCTCGGGATGGTTGCCAAGCGATTGATGGTCTCCCGACAAGCATAAGATGTTCTGGATTCCCAGAGCTAGCGCTCCTAAAACATCGCTTTGTATAGCCAGCCGATTCCTGTCCCGGACAACGACCTGCATTACAGGGTCAACCCCAAATTGTTTCAAGAGAACACAACTGCTCCAGCTCGACATCCTCACCACTGCCGATTGGTTGTCGGTGACATTCACGGCATCACAATACGGCTTGAGCATCTCGCCTTTCCTCTCAATAGCACTACTAACAGGTCCTTTAGCTGGAGCCGCTTCAGCGGTGACGGCAAAAGCGCCGCTTTCCAGAACTTTTTCCAGATTAGTTCCTGCTTTCATTGTCTTCAAGTCCTTTCAGTTTTAAGTCTAGCCCTTGAGCAAGGCAAAAATGAACTTGCTGCCTCTCCCCGTCTCAGGGCAAGGGCTTTCTGCCCAAATTCTCCCACCGTGAGCCTCGATAATTTTCTTACTGATGGAAAGCCCCAAGCCAGTTCCCTTAGCTTCGGTGTCTCCGGCCACCCCACGATAAAAGTCATCAAATATCTTGGGCAACTCCTCAGGGGAGATACCCACGCCAGTATCAGCCACCTCTACCCTGAGGTAGCCATCATCCTCTTTTAGCTTGACAGAGATCTCACCTGGAGATGGAGTGAATTTAATGGCATTTCCTACTAAGTTAGCGACTACTTGCTTGAGGCGCGTCGCCGAGCCTTCAGTTTTGGGCATGTCCTGAGGTAAATCCAGCGTAAAATTTAGTTTCTTCTCCTCAGCTAGAGGACGAAGCATCTCGATGCTATCACGAACCACCTCGGGCAAGGATAATTCCTCCATCTCCAACTGACCAGCTTCAAAGCGGGAAATATCCAGAATATTATCAATCATCTCAATGAACTCAGCGATTCTGACGCAACTTCGAGAGAGCATTTCCTTTTGCTTTTCATTTAGCTCGCCAACAAAACCACCGAGAATGACCTGAAGATAGCTCTGCACAGCAGCTAAAGGTGCTTTCAAATCGTGGGAGCAAACTGAGAGAATATGTGCCAGCGTAGTTCTAGTGCTAGCAAGTCGAAGAGAAACAATATCTACCAATCTCCTCATCACTGGTGAGCAAAGTTCCATGTCTTGAGCAAGGAGAGAGTGCAAGGCATGGCCATCAATAGCAATCGTCTTAACTGCTGAGATAGCTCGAGCACCCATAGTAAGGCGAGTTTCGAGGATGGCTGACCAGCCAAAGACTCCACCGGGGGCGATACTTTCAATAGTACCCCGCCTCACTGAGCCAGGCAGAGTCGATAGCCTAGCCTCGATGCCTACCTCTCCCTCCTCCAGAATATACAACTTCTCGGCAACATCGCCTTCAGCAAAGATGATTTCCCCGGGCTGGAAGCTTTCTTCATGGGAAAAAGTAGCTATCTTGGATAATGTCTCCTCGCTGACCTCTTCAAATATGCTGGAGGCTCTCAGAACCTGTAATATTGTTTCTTTATTTGACAAGTCAGTATTAATAGCTTATCGCTCCTCCTCACATTTTGCTTATTATAACACCTATAACTCAGCGGCATCCAAAACTGCTGGGACCCTTTTCTCCCAGCCGATAGGCATGATGTGCACCCCCTGACAAAGCCCCCTGAGCTCGCTAATCAGTCGAGCAGCAATTTCAATGCTTTTGTCTACTCTTCTTTCTGCCTTCTCCATTTCCTCAATAAGGTTATCAGGCACGTGGACTCCAGCAACATTTTTATTCATAAAGCGAGCCATACCAGCTGACTTCAGAAGAATGATTCCCGCTAGCACCGGCACACCGAGATGTTTTACCGCTTGCATAAATTCCTCAAATTTCTTGGGCTCATAAACGGCCTGGGTCTGGAAAAATTGAGCCCCAGCTTTGACCTTTTTCTCCATCTTGATAATCTGTGGCTCTAAAGGATTAGCGCCAGGGGTAACTGTAGCACCCAAGAAGAACTTGGGGAAACCCTGGACTTCCTTTTCTGCCAAGTCTCTACCTTGCTGCAATTGAACCGCAGCTTGGAGCAAGGAAACTGAGTCAAGGTCAAAAACAGGTTTAGCTTGGGGATGGTCACCTAAAGTAACATAGTCGCCGGTGAGGCAAAGAACATTCTCAATCCCGAGCACATAGGCACTGAGCAAATCTGATTGTATGGCAATGCGATTGCGATCACGGCAGGTTATCTGAAAAATAGGCTCGATTTCCATATCTTTCAGAAGGTGGCAAACCGCCAGCGAACCCAATCTCATTACAGCACTTTGCTGATCAGTGACATTAACAGCTATAACTCTCCCTTTGTATAGCTCAGCTGATTCTAGCATTTCCTGAATCGCTACGCCTTTAGGTGGGCCGACTTCACCCGTGACCACAAACTTGTGGGATTGTAATGCTTC
>CAZQDF010000145.1:0-4851 GCA_964592065.1 uncultured Dehalococcoidales bacterium
TGTTAGATTCCGTGTTAATAAAGTAAATATCCTTAGCTTCTTCACCTATATTTAACGTCAAGTGTATCAGAGCGCCATGGTCTACAGCTGAATTTAAAGCTTGACGAAATATTCCTTCCTCCACTGCGGCCATTAGTTCCTGAGATAGCAATTCCTCATAAGTTACAAATGGGGAATATCCCTGTTTCCGCTGGATCAGGTAGGAGACATACAACGCTACCTTAAGCTCAGCTATGTCCTGAATTTTGGGCATCACTTGAGTAAAGAAAGAATTGGGTAAAGCAATAGAATCTGTCTTCATCTGAGAACCTAAGGTTTTACGATTTGCCATGTTTGTTACCTTTTAAGAAACGGAAACTGACTCGCTCTCTAAATTATCAAATTTGGCAGTCCTGCCCAGGAACCTCAGTTTGATTTGCCCTAAGGGACCATTACGGTGTTTAGCTATGTGTATATCGGCGAGACCACGAGGATAGGGTTCCTTCTCAATATCATGCATATTGCTCCACTCTTCGGGAGAATAATTCATATCTTCTCTGTGGATGAAAAGAACGACATCAGCATCCTGCTCAATGCTGCCGGATTCGCGCAGGTCAGAAAGCTGAGGTATATGGGAGGGACGCCCTTCCACAGCTCGACTGAGTTGCGATAGGGCTAAGATAGGCACATTCAGCTCCCGGGCTAAGGTTTTTAGAGCACGAGTTATGTTACTGATTTCCTGGACTCGAGTTTCGTTTTTCTTACCATCGCCTTGTATCAGCTGTAGATAATCCACGATGACCAGGTCAATGCCGCGTTCGAAGTGAAGTCGCCGTGCCTTGCTGCGTATATCTACAATGCGAAGCTGAGGGGAATCATCAATATAAATCGGAGCCTCAGATAAGACTCCACTGGCTTCCATGATTTTCACTTCGTCCTGTTCACCAAAGCGTCCCAACCTTATACGTTTGGAATCCACCCCAGACTCACTAGCGAGAAACCTCTGGACCACTGCCTCTCGAGACATCTCCAAACTAAATAGCGCAATGCAGGCTTTTTGGTTGATGGCGGCATTCCTGGCAATATTTAGAGCTAAACTAGTCTTACCCAGGCTAGTCTTGGCAGCTAAAACAATCAGGTCAGTCCTCTGCAACCCTCCTAAGGAATCATCTAAGGCGTTAAAGCCAGTGATAACATAAGGTACTTCCCCTTCTCGTAGCGCAGTAGGTTGCCCCACCTCATCAAAATATTGACCTAGAACCTCACGAATCGGAACAAGGCCTCGAAGACCCTGCCTGGCTCGCAGTTTAAACAGGATATCTTCAGCGTCATTGAGGCTAGCCTCAATATCTGGGGCAGCCTCATAGCCAATGGCAGCAATTTGCCCGGCAGCAGCAATCAACCTCCGCATTACTGCCATGTTAGATGCTATCTTGGCATAATGCTCAACATGCAAGGAGGTGGGTACAATGGATATTAAATGGCTTAGATAAGCAGCACCACCAATTTGCTCTAATCTATTCTGGCGCATTAATTCGTGAGCTACTGTAATCTGGTTTATAACCTCATTTTCCGCACGTTGGTAAAGGGATAGGCAAGCTTGATAAATCGCCTGATTCGTCTCATCAAAAAAGTCCTCAGGTTTAAGAAAAGCGGCAACTTTTGATATAGCCTCAGGGTCGATAAGCAAAGAGCCAATCACTGCGTCCTCTGCTTCAATATCATGGGGCGGTAATTTACTCTCTGCCATATTCAGGCTTTCTCCGGCTCAATAATTACTTTGACCATGGGCACTAGGTCTTTAGCTAACTTAATAGCTACATCATAGCTGCCTGCTTGGCGCAGAGGCTTATCCAGATCTACCTTTCTTTTATCAATAGAAAAACCCGTAACTCGATTTAACTCTTGAGCTATATCAGCAGCAGTAATGGAGCCGAATAAGCGGTCTCCAACGCCTATACGAGCCTGAAGATGAACTTCACTTCCTTCAATTTGTTGGGCTAGTTCAGCTAATTTAGCTTGATCAACAGTTTCCTCACTTCTCTCCCTTTCGAGTCTTGATTCCGCTTCCTTTATAGCCGTTGGCACGGCTGCCAAGGCTAGACCCTGAGGTAATAGAAAATTCCTAGCATAGCCTTTAGTCACTTCCTTTACTTCGCCAGCCTTTCCCTCCCCAGAAATATCCTTTAGAAAAATAACTTTCATTTGCTCTCCACCCTCTCCCACATATCACAACGCCCTCCCCATCTAGCCAAAACCTTGCCATCAGCAGAAATTTGAGAGATTTCGCATAGGTTGGGGCAAGCTTTGCATATGAAAGAGGAAACTTTGAATTCTGTCTGGCTAACACCAAATCCTTTAAATTTAGTTTTGTGGTGATTTTCCTCGGCTTCCATTTCTTCGTGCACCAAAATGGCAACTCCTATAGCGCCCATAAGTTCATTGTGAGGGGGAACATAAACTTCTGTATGAAAGGTTTCATTAAATGCTTTAATTATCCCTTTATTAAAAGCAACTCCACCCTGAAATACTAACTTAGGCTGAATTTCCTTGCCTAAAGCAACGTTGTTAAGATAATTACGCACTAAAGATTGACATAACCCATAGATAATATCATCAAGAGGGTAGCCCATCTGCTGCTTGTGAATCATATCTGACTCAGCAAACACAGTGCAGCGCCCAGCAATACGCGCCGGATTTTCACTCCTCAAGGCGCGCTCCCCAAAATTTTCAATTCTTATATTTAACCTTTCAGCTTGATGGTCAATAAAGCTACCAGTGCCAGCAGCGCATACTGAATTCATGCCAAAATCAACAACCACCTTATCACGAATTATTATTATTTTGCTATCTTGACCTCCAATCTCAAAGATAGTTTGCACATCAGGCACGCGGTGCATAGCAGCAACGGCATGGGCGGTAATCTCATTCTTTATTAAGTCCGCACTAAGAATAACACCAGCTAAATATCTACCACTTCCCGTAGTAGCTACTCCAGAGATTTCAGCTTCAGGCGGCATTTGCTTCCTTATCTCTTCCAGCCCTTGTTTTGTCATATTTACTGGATTACCTTGAGTTCCTAAGTAAACAGAGGCTAGGAGCTCATAGCGTTCATCAAGCAAAGCTAATTTGGTAGTAACTGAACCAACATCAACACCAAGATAAGTCTTCACAATTCTCCTTTATTCCACCCTCTCAAGAGATGCTCCACCGAAACTTTTAAGCCTATTCTTATTAGATTCCTTTATACTTTCTTGTAATTCCAACGCTTTTCTTTGCTTGAGACTTAAAATGGGGTAAAGTAGAATTGCGGCGATAGCCATCAGAATAAAGAAACTTATCATTTGTTTACTTTTGATAAACTTTTCTAATGCTTCAAGCTCTTCTCCCATCTCCTCTCTTCCTCCTGAATTCCAGTAGATCTACAAAAGCCTCGAGCCTGGTCAACATTCCTGGCTTAGCCATTTGTTCATCACAGATGACAGCAAGCACGGCTATATCTTCCTTGGTTGATGGCATAATATTCTGAGCCACTATCTCAGGCATACAGGTAAAAGGTGCCAGATGAACTACACCATCATATCCTTTGCGCGCATAAAGCACTTTCTCCCCTACCGACTCCCAACCATCACCACCAACATCATGGTCAAGATAAGGCATAGCTAGTTTATGGACCTCCCTCCATTCATTTATACCTAAGTAGTTAAGGAAGAGGCTATATTTAATCCATCGAGAAATAGTCATAGTCCGATGTACCTCTACTCCTAACTTGCCTAATTCAACCTCTATATCCATATTAGCGAAAGGCTCTATAACAACATAAATTTCGCCAACTATAGCTACCTTAATTGGGGCAGCCTTAGGATTCCTAGGAACCTTGTTTAACTTACCGATATAATGTTTAGTTAGCTTTTTTACTTCCTTCCGATTCGGCGCTTCATCAATCGCCGCCATAGCTTCTCGGTAAATTTGGTTAGCCATCCCCTTCTCCAGCTCCACTGCTCGCGTCCTCTGAACTACTTTTTCTATCTTATCCAAGGCAAATAACTTACTCATGCCAAAGAGAAAAGCCAGGATAATTTCATGCCAGGGGGCATTATCAGTCATGTGCCTTATAAGGTGCAGGATACTCCTGCCTTTGTGGTGAGATACATCAATCGTGAGAAAGTGAGTATTATAGCCTAAATCGTGAAGCATTTGTTCCTGCCCCCTGGCATAGTAGCCCAATCGGCAAATGCCAGTGCCTCTTGCGTGAGCTAAGGTGTCTGCCCCTAACTCACAAGTTTCAATTAAACTACCCAGGGTAAGTTTGTAGGGTAAGCAAGCCTCCGCGGGTGAATATTTAACCCCAAGGTCTAATGTTCTTTGAGTCATCGGTGGTGGGACTATTAGGTCATTACCACCAGCATCTAACCTTTGAGCCATAGCTTTTACGGGAATATAGACGCTACCAAAATGGGGTATACCTATACGCATACCTTTTCCCTCCTCTTAATCATATCGAGGAAAGCTTCTAAACGAGTGAGTAAACCTCCTTCACTGCTATGCTCGTCTAAACTAAGTGGTAAAAAAGGAATTTCAAGCTCCTTAGCCCGGTGCTGCACAAATCCTACCATCATTGAATCAGGGCCACAACCAAAAACAGAGACGTTAATCATACCATCAACCCCCGCTTCTAAATAATATTCTCCAGCGCCAATTATATCAGCTTCAAATGACCAATGGGGATCGCCCACTAGCCTTTTGGCCGCAGCATTAAGTGCCTCCTGGGACACCATTTCTGGGGTGAAAATTTTGATCTCCCTGCTTTGTAACCATGAAATGAGCCGATGGCTAATATACTCATCATAGAGAACATAAGGGTGCCCAATA
>CAZQDF010000146.1:0-4845 GCA_964592065.1 uncultured Dehalococcoidales bacterium
AGGCCACATCCAATATTTTGCCTTTCTCTTCTTTTGATGCCCTCATATACCGGGGCCTTATTGCCTCAACGTATTCCGTTATGCTGCGTCGTGTCACCTTTACCTCCTTCGGTAACACTAATTCTGACGCAACCAATACCCTTTCGGTAACTTTTATTATGAGCCAATCCCGGAGCTTGACTTCAAGCTGACTCTTCTGTATGGTACCTAGTGATACACGTAACAAAAAGCCGAATGATTAAAAAGGAAGGATTCAAATGATTAAGGCAGAAATAAGACAGAAATACCGGGGTTTGTCTCGTCAAGAACTACTAGATAAAGCGTATGAACTGGGCTGGAATTATCTCAAAAATTCAGATAGTTGCTCTCAATCTACAGTAGCTGCGCTCCATGAGCTTCTTAATATTGATGATGTAGTAGTTAAAGTGGCGACTTCATCATTTGGAGGTCAAGCTTTGCAGGGCTTGGGAGCGTGCGGGTCATTAATAGGGGGGACGATCGCTCTTGATTATTACTTCGGTCGGCCACTAGAAAACCTTTCGGACAAGGAAATTATCCAAGCTAATCTAGACGTACTTGCTAATGCCTGCAAAGTAGCCCAGTTGCTCTATGATAAATACGTGAAGGAGTACGGGACTGTTATTTGTGTACAGATGCAGCGACAGTTTTTCGGACGCATCTATTGTTTTGCAGATCCGGAAGAGGTGGAGAAATTTTGCAAGATAGCAGGAAATGAAGAGAAATGCTGGGGTGTGGTCGGGAAGGCAACTTGCTGGGTAATGGAAATCCTGCTTGACAAAGGCGCAATCCAGCTGTAGCGCAGATAGAAGTGCTCTTACCTCCGTTCTATGATCAAATCTCCATCAAGGTTAGAGCTGCCTTGTGAATTTTACCAGCACTAGGAACAGCAATTGACAGTGACACTATAGCGGTGAGTACATGGACGCCCGCAACATTGGTACAACTTCGGCACAGGAGCAGCGTTGTCTTGCTGATGGAGATCTCTTGCTATCTCCAATCCCGCTTTTTGTCAGAGGGGCACTGTAATAACCTACTACTGAGATGAACATCAGGAGCATGGCATCACGGTCCTCTTCCACAAGTGCTGCACCCTTTCTCTACCTACACCAGGCTTACTTGGTGGCGTAGGAGTTCTCTGTTCAATTTTACTGGCTTTTCCAAGATATAAGACAAAGCTGGTAGATGCTCCTTAGAAGATGTCGACAGTAGCTGAGTCCACCCAGTCAGTCTTAACCTTGGCGCAAGCTATACCCTTGCGATAACCGATCCGACGACTAGTGGATGGTCTGGTCGGAATGAGCAGACTCGAACCTCCAATCGACTGATCAAGAGTCAGGGAATAGGCTGTCAGTAGGGCAATCGAACAAGCTATGCAATTGCTGCCACAACCATTATTTCTACATGTAACTCTGGCCAAGCTAGTGAAGTCACTCCAAGTAGGGTTTCTGCTGGTGGGTTGTTTTCCGGGAGAAATTCAGGGCAATTTTGCCTCCAGAACTCCTCTATCACATTGCTAATCTCTGAGTATCTTGGGTCATTGAGTACCCCATTCGGAAACTGACCTTTCACATACTGCCATATATGTGCAATGTTTTTTAGGGATGAACCATACTCGGCTAGTCCTGCTTTGATGTTTTCCATTGCAAGTTTCGCCTGCTCCCCTGCCCCTTCCACAATTTTGCCGGTATTAGGATCCAAGCCTACAGAGCCACTAAGGAAAACAAATCCTCTGGCCTCAATTACCCCGGTACCCCTAGCCCATTCCCTAGCTTGCCCAGCAATAACAATTGGCGCTCGCTGAATCTTCACTCGACACCTCCTGATTTTTCTATTTGTAGATTAGAGACGGACTTAACACCCGCTTTCACGAACTAGGATTATTATAAATAACTTTAAATATGTTGCCCACTTGGCTGAGTCCTGAATGAACTTGGTGCATATCCGACTTAATGTAATCCTCTCCTCCTTAAGTGAGATCCGTCCCATGGTATGTTCAATGCTCAGAGCTGACATCGATTGCCTACATTTCACCGTAAGAGCCCATCCACATCTGGTCTGCTCACTACTTAAACCGCTCGCACACCTGAGTTCACTCGTAGTTAAGCCTATTGATTTCCCTAGCTTTTCACTGGGGAGAATGCTAAGAGCCGTTTTGGGTTCTCCACCATTAAGGTGTGAATCTGTTCATCAGACATACCCCTGTACCGCATAAAGGGCACAACATTTTGCAGAATGTTGGCATAGCCGCATCCGCCATAACTAACTAATACGTGTTTTAAACAGACGTCACTGGACACAAGGAGCTGATTCAGGTAACCATCGGCAATAAGTTGCATAATGTCATCGATGCGCCTCACACCACTTCCCAAATCTATTACACGCCCGAAATAGATTTGCATAAACCCTGCATGGTAATGTCCAAAAGTGTCATATTCGATGTAGCAACCTGCATCCGCTAGTTTATGCAAGGTAGCTCGGCTAAAACCAAAAAAATCAACATGGCTAATGACGGTGCGACTCAAGTCAGCACCAGCATCATCTAGGATCTTGACAATCTCCAGTACTAAATCATCAGTACCACTGGGGTGTATGTTTAGTGGTGCTCCTGTCCGTTGCTGGGCAATAGCACCAGCACGCAGAACCTTTCGCTCTTTCTCCTCCAGCGGTATCGAGCAGCCAATCTCACCGATCATCCCGGCGCGCACCCCAGTGTCACCAACACCCACCATTATGTCTCGCACTATTCCTTCGGCGATTTCTTCGTCAGTCATGGTAGCTAAGTCTGGGGGGTGTGACAGCCCTACGTAGTACCCCGAGCCCATAACTACGTTAAGTCCAGTGGCCCGGGCGATGCGGGCTAGTCCTAGGGGGTCACGAGCAAGGCCAATGCTGCTCATTTCGACAATTGTATTACCACCGGCTAACTTGTAGAGCATGACCTCTTTAGTGATCAAGTGCTCGTCCGTCAAATCCAAATCATCTAGATTGCTCTGGTGATGATTCCTTATCCAGCAAAGATTCTCCAAGCTGACCGGTTCGTGCGCCAGTTTCCTTTCGCCAGCCTCGGTGGGTTCAACAAAGTACGCTCTCAAATCGGTGAGGAGGTGCTCATGGGGTAAGGTTACCCCTAAAGACTCGACGTCAATCACTCCCAGCACTGTTTGAGCCTTTCCTACAAGCTCTCCTGGTGTCATAGTCTTTCCTCCTTGCATTGATTTGCTATCTTGGTCAACCTTATGAGTTCCTCGGGGTTTCACCCTATCACGAGGATAGGGTGAAACCCCTTTACTCCTCTCTTCTTTCGATAAACGCCAACCTACTTAAGCACAAATACTTCCTTTCTTACATTGACAATTTATTGTGGGAATTGAGGAGCGGGAAGGTATTTGGCAGGAACTTCCGCCGCCGGCATCTCTGCTAGCAAGACCTGCTTGTCCCCCTCTATCGTCTCCAAAACCATTCCATGCATTACAACGCCATCGACGACGTCATAAGTACCCATTACGAATGGGAAATCTTTTACATTATAAGCCCACTTCGCCAGCCTTAGTTGTTCCTCAGCCAGCTTTGTTGGGTCGCCAGTTACCCCCGTAGCCTCTATGGCAGCTTTCAAGAAGTAGGGTATGTCAATAGCTTGCCAGGTGCCGAAACCTGGTGCGAATTCACTAACCTCTTTGTAGCGTTCGACCATAGCTTGCCACCTCTCACCCGGATTATTTGGATCCCACCAACAGCTGATGTAGCAACCATCTAGGTGGCCTGCGCCTACCTCATAGAGATCAGGATAGTTACAGCAGCCATGCATACATATCCTCTGCTTTTCCACCATCCCGCGTCTTTCCAGTTCTATTATTATCGAGGCAGCTACGGCCCCGTGGCAAGTCAGTAAATAGCCATCGGCACCTCTATCTAGGGCAGTTGCAGCTACGGGTCCCCAGTCCACGACGGTAAACTGATCAAACGTGACGGGCTGCACCAGCTCTATCCCTGCTTCTTCCAGCCATGCGTGTCGGGCTCCAACACAATTCAGAAACCACTGATCCGTATTGTCGGACAGTGAGACTACAGTCTTTATATCTGGCTCCCTCTCAATCCATCCAATCGTCTCAGCTCCGCAACAGAGTTCATCATAATTGACAAAACTCACAGCCCACGGGCGAAAAGGTTCGGTAACCGTGGTGCTGCAACCAGCACCAAGAGTCAGCACCTGCTCCTCGTAAGGGGGGACTACAGCTGCCTTGCCAACGAGGGCAGTGGTGGCCAGCACCACGGCCAAGGGATTTGTGTCAAGCATCTTATTTATTTCGGCAGTTCCTTTAGACGGATCACTACCTGAGTCATAATATGTCACCCTTAACGGCTTTCCGGCAATACCCCCGGCAGCATTAAGATCCTTCACTGCCCAGTCCATAGCCCAAGAATATTCCACGCCATAGCCGGCATAAGCCCCGGTGAGTTCTGTCAAGATTGGAATATTCCATTCTTCTACAACCGGGGCTGCAGGTTCTTTGGCGCAACCAAATACGCCCACACCTAGACCCACCACTAATACTAGTGCCAACATACCAAGCATTAACTTCTGTCTTGTTCTTTTCATTTTCCCCTCCATGAAGTTTTATACTCTCTTCTCATACTCTCTGTTATTAAGACATTTACGCAATTAGTCACCTCCTCGCTCTTTGATTAGTGGTAGTGTATTGGTTCAGTCGTTTTCGGACAAATCGATGGTGCCAAAATGGTACAGCTCTCCTCAGTTCTTGTCAAGACCTCGAATTGCGTGGGTCTACACTGTTTTGTGTGAAAAAAGGTAATTGCAAGCACCCG
>CAZQDF010000147.1:0-4835 GCA_964592065.1 uncultured Dehalococcoidales bacterium
GGCTCTGAATTTGTGAATCGCATTGTTGCGCAGTTGCTGAATAAGATGCTGATTCCTTTCGCTAAGTCCAGACCCGGGCACACCAGTGATAACGGTCTCCTTGAGTCTAAGAATGGCTCCGTGGTGTGCAAACAGTGCTGAAATCCTTGCCCCAGGCTGAGGGTTACTTGCGCCTCGGAACTACCTTCGAAGGACTGGGAAAAATCGCCAATCATACGAGCGATAATCAATTTGCAGAAAGGATGCTGAATGCTCGCTCCAATCTCTTTCAACAAATCTCAAGATTTGTTAACCGGGTTGCCTGAAATCCTTTTGTTCAGGCTCATTATTCAATTAGAATAGACTATTTTTCGCCAAAGCTAGGTGTCCGACTCCCACTGAAGCACAACACAATTAGCATAGATACAGCCTGTAATTGAAACTACCTGCACCAGGTTTTAATAGGTTCGTATACCGCTCTCCACTTTATCTCAAAGCCTTCATCTCCCCAGGTCTCTTTCATCTCGTCACGGGCAGCATGTGTTTCCGGGCTAGAATCCCATGCTTCAAAAGCCTGCTGATCCTTAAACTCAAGAATGCTCAGATACTTGGGATGCTTTCCTTCAACAACAGGTGACAGCCTATAACGGGTTACCCCATCGATCCACTTGGATTTAAGCAGCAAAGGAATATGTGTCCCGTTGTACCAATTGTTGAATTTCTCCTCTAATTCAGGAGCGCACTGAGACCCTACAACAAATATAACCGGTTTATCCTGCATTTTATCCTCCTTATATTTTCTTAGGTAATCCTAGTCCATACCCTTAACTTGGCTTTATTATACACCATTAACCCACTTGAACCATGCTAGTGAACTGCCATTCACTTTGCGTAGAGGACCATACTTGCATATTCTGAGGTTTTGTTCGTCTGGTCAATATTTTTGCCGATTGCTTGTGGCCACGGAGTGATTGGACTAAAATGGTATTGTATAAGCAAGTTTAGAAGCTGGTGATAAATAGTTGTGCTTTTGTCGAAGAGGGGGTAGACAAGCTTTAAATATTAATAACTTTAGTATCAAGGAGGAGCCATGCCTGCTGGAGTTTGCGTAGAAAACGACATCCTTCCAATCTTCGTGGTGATGAAACCAGACACTGTGACACCTGCATTGTTTCGAGGCACAGGCTTTCTGATAGCTCCAAACATTTTTATCACTTGCTGGCACTGTGTCTGTGGGAGCCTCGAGAGCGGACAACAGTATGCAGCAGTGGTCAAAGAACGCGGTGGGTATGTAGCTCACTTCCTTCTCAATATGGAGCAACATCCATTAGGGCTAGACCTGGCCATAGCTCGAGTGGACTTGGTTCCTAAGCTTGGTCTCGTCCTTAGTGCAAAGGAACTATCACCTGGTGATGAGATCATGACGTATGGGTATCCCCTGACGGATAGACTACTCACAGACAGCGAGCATGTTAGGTTCCAGCTCAATGCTAGATTTTTGCAGGGGTATGTTACCCGATCATATTACTATAGCCACCCTGGCTTTGTTCGTACCCCTTCATATGAGCTTGACATACCCGTACCGCATAGCCTTTATGGTGCACCTATCATCAAGCTTAGAAGCAAAGAGGTAGCCGGTGTTTTTTTCGGGAGCTTAGATATACCTAGAATAGAGCAAATTTCTGGAGTTGACCGCGAAGCAGGAAAGCAACAAGTTGAAATTGAGCGAGTAGCATCGTTTGGGCTCGCTCATTATACTGACAGCTTGTGGAGCTTGCGAGGCTCGGTAACTCAAGGTAGACCCTTGCGTGAATTTCTCGGGTTCGACAGCAAGGTTGGCAGGGGCGTCGGCGAGAGAATAGGTAGTTCAGAAAGATTGGTTGCAGAGCCCGCTGGGAGAGGTATCCAAATATCCACTGAGATTGCCAGCTTGTGGGGGCAGGTCAAGCAAGCTCTGGTAAATGTCATATTCAGGCGTGAGGAGACGAAAGCAGTGGCTGAGAGGGAGGAGTTGCTCCGTAAGCTCGAGAAATATAGGTGGCAACTGACTCCTGAACAATTGGAAGGTTTGAGTGAGGAACGTAAGATTGTCGAGCAACTGAGAGCTATGTATCCTAAAAAATATTCGGGCTCAGCTACTTAGTTACAGGCCCACAAACACTGTGGGCACACCTATCTGCAAATCACGATGACCTAGCTTTGTGATTCCAATGTTTTGCTATTATAAATCCAAACCGCTCGCGCTTTAAACCCATTGACGTGATTTTTTAGTGCTTTCCCTCCTTCTCTTCCGTCTCTTTCTTCGTGGTGTTCATCTCTTCTGGGGCATCCTCCACTCTTTCCACTTCAATAGTGCATTCTGTGACTAGAGCAGCAATTGCTCCCAGCGCAGCCAGAACCGGAGCTGCCAAGACTGCTACTGCAGCTACAGGAACGCCTATTGTCAATGGGATGTCTATCAAAGGGTGACCTTTATGCAATAAACGAACCCTTCTGATATTTCCTTGATGTATTAGTTCCTTGACCTTCTCAACCAGTTGACTCCCCTCTACGGTGAACTTCTCCTTTGCCATTGGTCTCAACCTCCTAATTTGCGATATTTTCCTACTTTGGTTTCCTACCCAAGTTGCTCCTTTCGATAGCAGCCTGGAATATGCTGTATCAGTTGCTCTGGTAAATCCAGGCTTATTCCTTCCTTGTTTTCTTCACCGGATACCTGATAGGGGTAGGGAAGCGGTATCTTCAGGAATAGGCAGGCCTATCAAATGAGTCCATTCCTCTCTTGGGACAAGATGGGCATCAGGATAGCGGGCACGGAGACCGCTAACTTTGAAAGTAGGCGCTCCCTTCTTCTTGAGGTCAAACTTTAGTGTGTAAACTGAACCGTAGAGTGCTGGCAGGACTTCAGGGAAGACCTTATCTGGGGCACCCTTCGCCTGGACCACTGCCATCTTCTGCTGTGACATCTCCAGTATTCGGGGCTCTACCTTAGATGATTTTCGTGCTGTCATTTTGCTACCTCCTTTGCCGAGCCAGTTCTGGTACAATATTATACCATTGCAACTACTTCTCGGGCTTGATAATTACCTGAGTGCTGTCCTGGGGTGTAATCCACAGCCTAACACTCCAGCTATCGCTATCACCATATTCCAACGCTCGATTTGCCGTGTGGACTGCGTGACGGGCCAGTCAGTATTGCACATTCACTCAAAAAGTTTAAAATATCGGCTACTCTATGGGAATCGATAAACAAGCAAAAGCAAGGGGAACTTGGATTCGGATACTGCTGATGGTTGCAGGAACAATTTCTATGGGGTTGGGAATCGTCGGGATATTTGTGCCGTTGCTACCTACCACTCCTTTTCTGCTACTTGCTGCTGCATGCTATGCAAGAAGTTCACAAAGATGCTATGGCTGGCTCTTAAACAACAAATGGTTTGGAAACTACATTAGAGGCTATCTAGAAAGAAAAGGGGTTCCACTAAAGGTAAAAGTCCTAACTGTTACTCTGTTGTGGATAACAATCGGATCTTCAATTGCATTTGCCGTTCAGAGTTTTGCCATTAGATTGATTTTGGTCTTAATTGCTATTGGCGTCTCTGTACATATCCGATGTATCCGAACTTTGAAACAATGAAAGATCGGCTATTACCAGAGAAGTCAGCCGTATAACACTAGTTTCTGGATACAGTCCGGGTAACAATGGCCTGTTTAGTTACCTCGTTGAACAACATAGCGGGATGTGCAATCGTTGTGCTTTCTTCAAAGTCTCATATCCTTAAGCCTGGAGATGGATGTCATTTAGAAGCGGTATGAGCATAATCTGAGGTGATGTCATTCTACTAGGGCTGCAACAGCGAGAGTGCCTGGCCCAGTATGTGTGCCTAATGTAGAACCAGCCTGGGCCACGAGGATGTGGTATTGAGGAAATATTGGGCTTAACAACTTTGTAAGTATTTTTACCTCTTCAAAGCCAGTGGTGTACATAACAGATAACTCTCTGATATGCAGGAGGGTCCTTATAAAATCGTATAAGCGCTGTAATGCGCCCATCCTAGTGCGTGCCATCCCAAATGGTTGAACCTCACCTTCTCGGGCCGTAATTAGGGGTTTCGTACGCAGCAGCGCGCCAAGAATCGCTTTGCCTTTGCCGAGGCGCCCACCTTTCTCCGCATACTCTAGCGTCTGAAGCAAGGCGAGCAGATGTATCCGGGGGATGCTTTGATGCACTAGACTCATAGCCTCCTTGAAGCTCACTCCATCTCGAATTGCTTTGGCAACAGCAATGACTGTAAGCCCTAATCCCATCGACAGCGATTCAGAATCCACAATTCCAATATGGCAGTCTTTTTGCATAGCTTCTTTTAGCTAGTAGTGCAGCGTTGTAGGTGCCACTCAGTTTATTGGGAATGTGAATAGAAATGATTTCGCTATTCTCCTGAGCGAGTGCCTTGTAGGTATTGATAAAACTTCCTCTTGACCACTGACTTTACCACATCTTCGATATTTTTAGCGGTTAGCCCGTATCTTTGCAGCAGTTCCTTGGCTTTGCCTGACATGGCGTAGCTGTCACCAAGGTTGATGAATCCCATTGGCACTGGTTTTTCTCTGGCTACTACCTGGGCGACTCGGCTGCCCAAGCCACCATGGGCTAAGTGCTCCTCAGCAACAACAATAGCGTGGGTTTCTGAGGCTGCTTTGACTATGGCTTGTTCGTCCAGGGGTTTGAGAGTGGGCATGTTGATTACACGGCAGTCTATCTCTTGCCTTGCCAAGATGTCTGATGCCTCCAAAGCTTTGGCTACCATGATGCCCATAGCTATAATGGTAGCATCCCTGCCTTGTCTCATGGTCAC
>CAZQDF010000148.1:0-4818 GCA_964592065.1 uncultured Dehalococcoidales bacterium
TGGCTTATCTTCACCGCCGTAGCCTTAGCAGTCATCATGCACTTCGTTCTGACAAAGACAAAAATAGGCAAAGCCATCAGAGCAACTTCCAGTAATCCCGAGCTTGCCCTGGCTTCGGGAATCAATGTTGATCGGGTGATTTGGATAACCTGGTTTATTGGCGCAGGATTGGCTGCTATTGCTGGCATATTTCGCGGCGCAGATACCCAGATCTGGCCTATGACAGGATGGGATATCATCCTGCCTATTTTTGCCGTTGTCATACTTGGTGGCATTGGCAACTTTTATGGTGCTATAGTCGCAGCCTTCATCATTGGATTAGCTGAAAATATTGGGGTGGTGGGTTTGATAGCTCTGGGGCTTTCTACAACATATCGTATAGGCATAGCTTTTGTGATTCTAATAATAACTTTGATTGTGAAACCGCAGGGATTAGCTATGTTGTTTAGGAGAGCTTGATTTGGATATATTACTTTATGTTCTCGACCTCATTGTCTTTATTGGCATTTTTGGCATAGTGGCTTTGAGCCTGAACCTGGAGTTTGGCTTTGCCGGACTTGCCAATTTTGGTAAGGTAGCTTTCTTCCTCATTGGTGCTTACACCTATGCCCTCCTATCGCAAATTGGACTTCCTTTTTATCTTTGCCTTATCGGTGGCGCCTTAATCTCAGCCATTTTTGGTTTGCTTATTTCTTTGCCTGCTCTGAGGTTGAGAGCAGATTACTTGGCTATAGCAGTTTTAGCTTTTGGTGAAATCTTGAGGTTGATTGTTAAATCTGAGAACTGGATTGCCGGAGGTGATTGGGGGGTAACAGTTTCTCCAGCTATTTCCCTGATAGGCGCCTCTCATCGTGTTGATGCTCTAATAAATGTAGGCCTAGTCTATTTTTGTTTGCTCATTTGTTTCCTTGTGGTTCAACTACTGGCCAACTCTCCTTATGGCAGGACAATGCGGGCTATAAGGGAGGATGAGGTGGCTGCTGAGGCCTTGGGCAAAGATAGAGCTAAATATAAGGCGCAAGCACTTATGTTAGGTTCGGCTATGGCAGGGGTAGCCGGTGGACTTTATGTGCAGTATCTTCACTGTGTCCTCCCTGGGATGTTTGTGCCCATGATTACCTTTACCGTGTGGATAATGGTCCTCTTGGGGGGACCAGCTAATAACTGGGGGGTATTGTTAGGTGCTTGCCTAGTGGAGCTTTTTGATAGAGGGGCAAACGTAGCTAAAGATTATTTAGTTTTGCCTATTGACCCTAGCAGCTTGCAATATATTTTATTCGGTGCTTTAATTATCTTGGTTTTGCTTTACAGACCGCAGGGTTTGTTAAAGGAGAGCCCAATTAAGACAAAGGCATTGGAAGCAGCCCGATATGAAAAAGGTGGTGTTAGAAACAAAGGAAATTAGCCGGCACTTGGGTGTTCGTATCTTCGTCTTTATGTGGCCCCTGGGCGAAGGGGCTATGTAACAGCAATCATTAACGGTATAATTCTCTCGGTCTGGATGGCCTGCATTTCCGATAGGTAAAGGCAAGGGTAATTTGTTGTGGAAGAAACATTATTAAAGATAAGGGATGTTAGCAAGCATTTTGGTGGTGTTTATGCCGTCAATGGTGTAAGCCTGGATGTCAAGCATGGTGGCATCTGTGGTTTAGTGGGACCCAATGGCAGCGGCAAGACTACTTTGTTTAACACCGTCCTCGGTCTTCATAGGCCGGATGAAGGGACCATTCATTTCAATAGCAGGTGTATTAACAACCTGGCTCCTCATCGAATTTATGGGTTGGGCTTGGTAAATGCGTTTCAATTGCCTCGTCTGTTTCATCAACTCACAGTATTAGATAATATGCTGGTGGCGGCGAGGGGGCATCAAGGGGACAAATTAGCAAACAGCCTTTTCTTAAGGCGCAGGTGGCAGGAGCAAGAAAAGGAATTAATTGAGGAAGCTCTAGATATCTTGGAGCTTGTGGAGCTGGATAGTCAGGCCTTTTCCTTTGCTGGTGAGCTATCTGGAGGACAGAGAAAGCTTCTGGAGGTAGCCAGGGGGCTTATGGCTAAGCCCACGCTTTTGCTCCTTGATGAACCGGCAGCAGGGATAAATCCTGTGTTGGGTAAGAAGCTATTTGAGAAACTAAAGGATTTCTCCCATAATGGCACGACTTTTTTCATTGTGGAGCACAGGCTGGAGATATTATTTGAGTTTGCCTCCTGGGTTTATGTTATGGATAAGGGAAAGATGGTAACTGCGGGGCAGCCTCAAGCCATAATTGATGACCCTGTTTTTTATCAAGCATATCTGGGGGGAGAATAGATGGACGCTCTCTTTGCGGCTGAAAACATTGATGCCGGCTATGGCGACGTCATCATTGTTCAGGATGTCTCCGTCAAGGTGGCTGAGGGTGAGACCGTGGCCATCGTGGGACCTAATGGCAGTGGCAAGTCAACTTTGATTAAAAGCTTTCTCGGCTTTGCCAGGTTATTTCAAGGTAGTGTCTTTTACTGCGGCAAGGATATTACCGCAATAGCTTCTGATCGGGCAATAAGCCTGGGTATAGGCTATGTCCCGCAGATAAACAATGTCTTTCCCAATCTTACTATAGCCGAAAATCTGGATATGGGAGCCTATCGCAAAAAGGATAAGGCTTCTATTAAAGCTGGGATGGCAGAGATATATGAGATGTTTCCTGAACTTGAGGCGAGGAAACATGCGTTGGCGGGAAATTTAAGTGGTGGGGAGAGGCAAATGGTAGCAATTGCCAGGGCTATGATGGCACAACCTAAAGTTCTTATGCTCGATGAGCCATTAGCTTCCCTGTCTCCCAAGCCAGCTTCAGCTATCTTAGACAAGATGGCAAGGATAAAAGAAGCTGGCACAGCCATAATAATAGTGGAGCAAAATGTCAAAAAGGTTTTAAGTGTCTCTGACAGGGGCTATGTTTTAGTTAACGGTGCCTGTGCTATGGAAGGAGATGCTGCCTCTCTATTTACTGAAGATTCCTCCAAACAACGATTCTTAGGATTAGAGGCTAAGGGTATTGACAACAAGCTTACCCTCTGAGCATAATTAGAGTTAAATTTATTATTAGAAAGGAGTGGGATATGGTTAAAAAACTAGTACTGGTTGTAGCTGTCTTGAGTTTGCTTATTCCAGCGGTGGCCTGCGCACCGAAGGAGGCTGAGACAATCAAGATAGGCTGTGTAATGGACCTCAGTGGGGACTTGGCTGCCATGGGGGCCAGGATGCTGGATGGTGGTAAGCTAGCAGTTGAGGAAATCAATGCTGCTGGTGGGGTGTTGGGAAAGCAGGTAGAGCTAATAGAAGAGGATGGCAAAACAGACCCAGCGGCAGGTTTGGAAAGGATTAAGAAGCTGGTTGAGATAGATGGAGTAGAAGTAATCGTTGGCCCTATGATCTCTGGTAGTTCCAAGCTTGCCATTCCATATGCGAAGGAGCGTAAAGTTCCTCTGATAACGATGTCAGCTACGGCATTTGAGCTTTCTGAAATGGAGGGCACTGAGTGGTTCTTCCGCGCATGCCTTCTTGATGATGCCCAAGGACGGGTGTTAGCCGGTATTGTTATGGAAAAAGGTTATACCAGGCTAGCTTCCATAGTGCTAGATAACCTATACGGCAAAGGTGTAGAAAAAGCGCTTGTTGAGGGGCTTCAAGAGGCAGGATGGCAGGGAGAGCATGTGATATCAATACACTATGATGAGGCTAAAAAGGACTATCGTACTGAGCTGCAACAAATTAAGGGTAGCAGCCCTGATGCGGTCCTTATTGTCAGCTATTGTGATGACGGTATTATAATCTTTAAGCAGGCTTTAGAGATGGGTCTGGACAACATCGCCTGGCTTGGTTGTGATGGCAACTATGGCTCAGGTCTATTTAAAGAACCGAAGAGTGCTGAGTTCATGGAGAAAGCTATTGCTGCTGGGACCAGGACCGTTGGCTCAGGAGCAGCCTACGAACAGTTTGTTGCTAAATACACTGAGAAGTTTGGCGAGGCTCCCGAGATTTACTGCGATACTACTTATGATGCCGTGTGGGTAGCAGTTAAGGCAATAGAAAAAGCTGGTGCCTATGACGGCGAAGCTATAAGGGATGCCTTGGCGGAGTTGCAATTTGAAGGTGTCACCGGCCCTATCGCTTTCAGCGAGGTGGGTGATCGCATTTCAGGCACCTTTGAAATTTGGGAAGTGGTGAAGGACCCTGCAACTGAAACTGGTTATAAGAACACCAGAATAAAGATAGTTAGTAAATAAGTAGTGGGTTGAAGATAGATTAGGGCACTGCTGCCTTACGTGGTGGTGCCCTAATTTCATTAGGGATTCCTTAAAAGGGAACAGCATGACAGAGGCCGCTGAATTAGATGGATTAAGAATTACAGTCCTGGCGGAGGACTCCGTCCTTTATGAAAGCCCCTATTTAGGCCAGCACGGGATTTCCCTCTTGCTTGAAGGTGTGAGAGGTGAGAATACAAGGAGAATCCTTGTTGATGTGGGGCAGAATTCACAGGCTTTGCTTAGCAATATGAGGATTATGAATATTCCCCTGCCGGCTATTGATGCTATCGTTTTAACTCATTGTCACTATGACCACACCAAAGGTGTAGTGAATATGCTCAGAGAAATGGGCAAAAGGGATGTTCCCGTGATTGCTCATCCAGATATCTTCCGTCCAAATTTTGTTATTAATACCCATTTCAGGGATGTAGGTATTATGCCGGATGATTCCAAGGAGAACATAGAAAGATCTGGTGGCAGCCTTTTTCTCACTAAAGAGCCCTTTGTGCTTATGCCCGGGATTATGACGACCGG
>CAZQDF010000149.1:0-1799 GCA_964592065.1 uncultured Dehalococcoidales bacterium
ATTACCGTTTTCCTGACTACTCACTATATGGATGAAGCTGAAAAAGCAGACCGCATTGCTATCATCGACCACGGAAGGCTTGTTACCATTGATACTCCGGAAAGGCTAAAGAAGCTTGTAGGCCAGGATATAATCTCGGTAAAAAGCGATGACGGCGACAAAGCGGCTGAAGAGATCAGGCTTCGCTATCAAATCGAGGCCAGACGTGACAGGGATGTCCTTACCTTTGAAGTAGACAATGGTGAAGAGTTTCTCCCTGTATTCATAAAGGAATTTGGCACCAAGATACTGAGTGTCAGCCTGCGCCGCCCGAGCCTGGATGATGTCTTCCTCAAGCTCACCGGGCGGGAAATACGGGAGGAGGAAGTAAGCGATGTGTTCAAGGCAATGGTTCGCCAGCATGGCCGTCATACCCGGCGTTAGGAGGAAGCGATGAACAACCTGCGAGGGGTATACACTATCTGGTACCGCGATATACTTCGCTTCTGGCATGATAAGATGCGCATGATTGGGTCTTTAGTATTCCCCCTTCTGTTTCTGGGCGTGTTCGGTAGTGGACTCAGTACCAGGATGGGCTTTCTTGCTCCTGGAGTCAATTTCACTCAGTTCATGTTCCCCGGCATTATCGGGATGACAGTGCTTATGAGTTCATTTATGGCTGGAGTCTCCGTGGTCTGGGACCGTGAGTTTGGTTTCCTCAAAGAAGTGCTGGTCGCCCCAATCAGCCGTGCCTCAGTGGCGGCAGGGAAAACGCTCGGGGCAGCAACAGTGGCACTGCTCCAGGGGATTGTTGTTCTATTATTCGCACCCCTGGTTGACATTTCTCTTTCGACATGGACAGTGCTTGCCCTACTGCCGCTGATGTTCCTGCTGGCGGCTTCCATAGGCTCTCTGGGTGTCTTACTGGCTACGCGTATCAGATCCATGGAGGCGTTCCAGGCAGTAATGCAGATGTTGATGTTTCCGATGATGTTCCTATCTGGAGTGTTCTTCCCAATGCAAGGGCTACCTGTATGGATGAATATCCTGGTAAAGGTCAATCCAGCTACTTATGGCATAGCCCCGATTCGCCAGGTAGTGCTGGGAGCACTGCCGGACTCTCCTTTTAACATCAACCTGCTGGGGCATAACATGTCACTCTGGGATAATGTTATCGTGCTGGCAGTGTTCGGGACAGTTATGATTCTTCTGGCTATGTGGTCTTTTAGCGCTGAAGAGTAGTTTCTCAATTGGTATTTAAGGTGATGTCCTGCTGTCAATGGGGACTGCAAAGCTAGAGTGCTACGACACACAGTGCGGGAAGTGATTTCACTGGTTTTGCCGCAGCACTTTCTGGTTTTCCGTTACCCTCTCAGACAATCGGGGGAATGACGATGGCAATAAGATTAAGTGAGCATAATCCGGGCATCGACTACCGTATACCCTTTATCTCGCTCCAGAGCCTTCACCGGATTGAGGTCTAGCTCTGCTATTTGTGGAAGGTCTTTCACCATTGCCGAGACCTTCAGCAATAGTCTCTCAAGGCTTTTTGTGTCACAGGGCTGCGACCCCCGCCAGCCATCAAGGAGTTGATAAGCCTTGACCGAGCGGACCATCTCATAAGCATCAACATCAGTCAGCGGATGAATGCGAAAGGTGACGTCCCTGAACAACTCAGCATGCGTCCCACCCATGCCGAACATAATCAGTGGCCCAAAAGAGGGGTCCTGAGTTACGCCGACAATTACCTCGATTCCTTCATTTATCATTGGTTGAATAGTGACACCTTGCATCTCACCTTCTCTCCCGACAAGAGTCAG
>CAZQDF010000149.1:1899-4607 GCA_964592065.1 uncultured Dehalococcoidales bacterium
CGGCGGGATAAAGATGACAATCGCAATGTCGATACAGTCATCTTGCGCCAGAACTTTGAGTGCCTGGCTATACTCCTCTCCCGCGGCTTCAGCAGTCATATCGATGGGGTTAGTTAGGCTGGCGCTGGGTTTCAAGAATTTCTCTAGCTCCGAATAGGTCTTCTTTGAAAGAGACGGCAATTCAAGGCCTCTGGTAGCGCAGGCGTCAGCAGTTAGAATTCCCGGGCCACCTCCATTAGTAAGTACGACCACCCTCCTTCCCGAAGGTATTGGTTGGCGGGATAGCAGATTGGCCACATCAAATAGCTCTTCCAACGTGTCTACCCGGATTATCCCCGTCTGTGCAAACAATGCTTCGGAAGCTACCTCGGCAGTAGCCAGTGCTCCTGTATGAGATGCTGCCGCCCTGGAGCCTGCCGGGGTGCGCCCGCTCTTTACTGCTACAATTGGCTTGATAGGCGTTATGCTCCGGGCCATGCTGGCAAACCTTCTGGGTTCGCCGAAAGACTCGAGGTAGAGTAGGATGACATCAGTAGCTGGGTCTTCCTCCCAGTACTGCAGCAGGTCATTGCTGGATACGTCAGCTCTATTTCCAATACTGACAAAAGTGGAGAGACCAATATTCAGGCTCTTCACATATTCCAGAATAGCATGTCCCAGGGCGCCGCTCTGGGAGCCCAGGGCAATATTTCCAGGAGGAGGGAAAACGGGGGAGAAAGTGCCATTCATATTTACTTTCGCGTCAGTATTGATGACCCCCAGGCAGTTGGGGCCTATCAGGCGCATTTTATAGCGGCGGGCTATACCGAGTATCTTTTCTTGCCTTTCTATCCCTTCAGGCCCACTTTCCCCAAAGCCGGCTGATATTATCACAGCGCCTCGCACGCCCTTCTGCCCGCATTGTTCCATCACCTGGTCTACGGTTTCTGCCGGGACAATCACCACTGCAAGGTCCACTTCTCCCGGAATATCTAAAACAGAAGGGTATGTCTTTACAGAGGCCACCACCTCAGCATTTGGGTTCACTGGATAGACGACACCCCTGAACTCCTGTTGTAATATGTTATGGAAAAGCTTATTACCGATGGTTCCCTGCCGCCGCGAGGCTCCGATAACAGCTATGGAACGGGGCTGCAACAGAGGTCTCAACGAAGCTATGGTGGCGGTCTTATCCTGCTCTGTGAATGGCTTCTCCATGCTCCCTCTCATAATCTTGATTGACGCTGAATTAATTATGCACCAAGACAAATCCCTTGTCTATTGTGCGACCGGGGCACCAGGATAGCCTGCTCGAGTCCTTAACTTGCACAATGTGAAAAGAGGTTCAATGTTGTATCTCTTCTGGTCGCGTAAGCGATGTACCTGATTTTAGGCAGAGTGGCCTCCTTGTCGTCAGGGATTCTAATATTGCTACATTTGTAGTATCATAAATCCCGCCTAACAGAAGAGGCCTCTAATGTTGGAAGGCCAGAAATATCGAATAGCTAGACCACTGAGATGGGTGGGGCGGATCATAGCATCTATTGCAGCCATTTGGTTTGTGCTTGTGTTGATTGGTTCGGCTATAACTGAAGGTGTAGGACCAATGCCTATAGAAAGCGGCACACTAGTCTTGATTGGGGTAGTTGGGTTGGCTGGTTGTATTGCATCGTGGTGGCGAGATATGACCGCTGGCATACTTCTGGTTTTAACTTCTATCGGCTTAGGTGTACACATAGGCTGTTTTGCAGGGCACAGCCATGTCTTGGCTTGGTCAATAATCGGCTTGCCTTATCTCGTCGCTGGCGTGCTACTCCTTTACTCCAGGTGGCTCTCAAAGCAGGTGCAGTAATGAGTTCTTTGTCATGTCTGCACCCTGGACTCTGGGCATGAATTCGAAAGCAACGAAATGGACTAACAAGAGGAGCATTTTCTGGGTGGCAGCTCTCAGCATCCTGTGCATAGTCTGTTTCCCTGTTAATCCTCTCGTCCTGGCAGGCGTCATAGAGACGAGCTTTTACCCAGCATTGCTTGTTGTAGGCTGGGTGGTCTGGGCTTTCGGCATGGTACTGGTAATGACGCCAATCATCCTGTTCCCACGCCGTGGTGGCGTCCCCAAGGGGAAATCGTTTGTGAATACTACCCGACTGGTAGATACGGGAATCTACGCCGTGGTCAGGCACCCACAATATACCGGTGGAGTTTTCTCAATATTCGTGACTACTTTACTGTGGTACCCGCACTGGTTATTCGGGTTGCTGGGTATGATAGGCACAGTAGTTGTCTATATGAGTTGTAAAGAGGAAGATAAATGCCTTATTGAGCAGTTTGGTGACGACTATGTAGCCTATATGAAAAGGGTACCGAGAATGGATATCTTTCTAGGAGCCGTGCGGCTGCTTCGACATAGAAGGGGGGACTCAACATAAAGAGGGGAAATCAAACAAAGTGACTAACATCTGTTTTTTGGAGTTGCTTCCCAGGGACATTGCACGTTGGGCGAATTTTCGTTGTTATCTCCAAATATTAAGGAGGCTGGTAATTAATGCTCGAAGATACAATATTCCAGATAGATAAAGACCTGATAAGAGAAGGTCTCAATGAATACACGAGAAAGGCGTTTCACGTGCTTCCTAAATTGGATAAGCCCCGCATTCTGGATGTGGGCTGTGGCTCGGGTGTCCCGACTATGGAACTGGCAAGCTTAAGCAATGGACAAATAATAGGGT
>CAZQDF010000150.1:0-4550 GCA_964592065.1 uncultured Dehalococcoidales bacterium
GTAAGGAACCGCTGTTGCTTATGCTGGTGATGAATTCCAGGCCATCTCCGCTGCCACATCCCAGGTCTAACACACGAACTCCTCCACCGCTCTCCTTCTTTCGAGCCACCACTTGCTTTAAGTAGGGCCTCAGGTAAAGTCCAAGCACTTCATCCTCCCAGAAGCGGCGCGCGTTATCGTATTTGCCTAGAAGCCCCTCAGGCTTCTGGTATTGCCCACTTTTGAGTGCCTCATTATAGGCAGCTATTTCAGTCATGGCGCCTCCTTAATAGCCCTTACTGGTACTTAGAGATTCCACTACTCTTACTGCGTCAAACCCGTCTGCGCCATAGCCATCAGCACCTATGCTTTGGGCAAATTCCTTTGAGACAGCAGCCCCACCGACGATAATCTTAACTGTGTCCCTGAGCCCACTTTCTGCAATTGCTTGGATGGTATCCCCCATGTGTGGCATAGTGCTGGTAAGCAAGGCAGACATCCCCAGAAATTGTGGCTTTTCTTCTCGCAGCGCAGCTACGATGACCTCGGGAGTAATATCATTCCCCAAATCCTTAACCGCATAACCAGCCCCCCGGAGCAATATTGCAACTATGTTCTTCCCGATGTCATGAAGGTCCCCTTTTACCGTGGTCACGATTACCTTACCCTTGGACTCGATGTTATTTTTGGCAAGGTGAGGCTCCAGTAGCTCCATAGCTGCTCCCACCGCTTCAGCCGCTGCCAGCATATCTGGAATATAATACTCTTTTGTCTCGTATTTCTGTCCCACAATGTCCATCCCCGCGGTGAGCCCCTTATTGATTATATCCTTCACATCTATGCCCAGGGCAATGGCTCTCTCAGTCAACTCGGTTGTCCCGGGTTGGCCTATCATCCCTTCTTCCAGACCTTCATCATCCTGGGTTACTCTCCCTTGAACAACATTTTCTTTGATAAGCGCTAATATATCTTCTGTCACACTTTGCCTCCGATGTTATCAATTTCTTAATCTTGCCAGCAGGCCAGGCACCTCTCGAAATACGTTATCCACTACCTCTCTAGCTATATGGGGTGGTGGGAATGACAAAATCTCCTCCATTCTCTCCCGTGCCAGAACGAGCGTTTCATCTACCATGTCTTTCCCCTCGAAGGGGTACGGAGGTGTAATCTCACCAGAGCGAAGTGCACTCCGTACAAACCTGGTGTAGAGCTTGTGGGAGGTGCCCATGACCCTCCTTATTTGCTCCAGGGATTCCGAAATCCCGGCAGCGCTCACTGATGGTTGTTTGACAAACCTCTTTACCATATCTATGTGAGTGTCATCCAGCACTGCCTGAACAGGGCAGAAAGTATTGGTCCGTTCCAGAAGGCCAAAGGCATAGTGAATATATTGGGGGCCAGCAAGCGCCACCAGAATGTGAGAAAATAGCCTTTCCACTGATGCCTGTATCCCCGGCGTCTTTACATCGGAGACGCCTCCAGTGGAATAACAAGGCAAATTATAGTAGCGTGCCATCTGAACGCAGTCGATGTTGTACTGGTTAAACTCAGGAACTCCGTAAGAATCATAAAGGTCAGTCATACGGGCTCTGCCCGGCACACTGCCATAGAGCACAGGGGTACCTTTGTTCACTAATTGAGTTAAGGCTACACCCGCCAGGATCTCAGCATTAATCTGAGCTACCATACCATCTTCTCTAATAGGGGCAGTGGAGCCGCCTTGAGGGGAACTGGAGATTACCAAGGGGATGCCCCTCTTTGCTACTTCTACCGCTGTCTGTGTGGTATCGTCTACAAGCTGGAGGGGGCTTTTCACCACACAGGTAATGAAAGAGATGAGAGGGTTCTCCTTCAACCTGTCCTCCCCACCGGCTATAATCTGGGCCATCCTGACCACATTGTTCATCTGGCTGAGCTCGGTAAGCCCGGACATCACATGCTTGGTGGTGTTGTTCAGTGAAGCGAAGAACTTATTAACATCTTTGTTATCATTAGTGATATCGTTATCCTGGATATTGACCGGGCGCAGGAAGCTGTCCCAGCTATCCAAGTGTTCGCAGAGGCGTGCTGCTCTGGCTAGCTTATCCACAGTGCCTTTTTCTATTCTGAATACGGGGAATTTGACCTCGATGGCCGGGTCGCGCTTACTGACAAAAGTTTCCGCATCCACATCCAGCCAATTGTTAGCCTCAGACCCTGAGGCGAATCGCACCCTAGGTTCATGCCCATCGAGGATGAGGCAATTGTTCTCATCCCGTGCTCCTAGCTTCACTATCTTTGGCGCCGCCTGCACTGCACTGGAGATAATCTTCTCAGGAATCTTGAGCAACCAGCAAGCAGTACTTCCCTGCTCGATGGGTAAGACTTCGGCACCATAGTCGCCGAAGATCTCAGCAGCGTTGGGGTTGAAACATATCACACCCGGGTCGAGCAATATGTCCAGAGAGGCCTGGTGTATCCTTTCCACCTGCTCCAATTCGAGTCTCTGGTAGGGTGCTACTAGTATTCCTTGCCGTGCCATCGCACTTCTCCTATCCTATTAAAATACCTTTCCTGTGGGCTCTAATATATTCTTTGCACATGGGGTCTCTGCTCGTAAGCATATTGGCTGTCTTGATAAAGCTCATTGTCTTAGCGTCGAGAGGGTTGAGGATTACAGCATCTAGTCCCGCATAGGTTGCCATCACAAGGAACGCTTGATTGACCAATTTTCTGTTGGGTAAACCATAAGAAATATTGCTCAATCCCATTACAGTCCTGGCATTCGGATATCGTGATTTAATCTGCTCTATGGTTTTCAGTGTGACCAGTCCCTGGGTAGAATCCACCGCAATGGGGAGTACCAGGGGGTCAAAAAGTATTCGCTCCTCGCTCAAACCCAGATGGGTTAGCTGCTCTATTATTTGGTCACAGGTGGCCAACCGCTGTTCAACATTGTCAGGGATTCCCTTGGTTCCCATAGCTAGCACCACCAGCCAGGCCTTGTGCTCCACTGCCAGAGAACCGATGGACGTTAGCCTCTCAGGTTCGGCATTGACAGAATTGATTATCGGACTAATGCCATGATATTTGCGTAGTGCAGCCTCTATTACATGGGGGCTGTCACTGTCAATAACAAGCGGCTTATCTGTAACCCCTTGGACCACCTCTACCAACCATTCCATATTTGCTATTTCCTGCTCGGGAGAGCCATATCCTGTGCCAGTGTTTACATCGATGAAGTCAGCCCCAGCAGTAACCTCAGCTCTAGCAAGGCTCCCCAGGAACTCTCTATCTCGCCTAATAATGGCTTCTGCCACAGACCTGGTTGATGCGTTGATGTTTTCTCCGATTACTAGCATATCAGTCTACAATGCTTGGTATTTCCGAGAGTACCTGCTGTCTTGTCATAGGGGGTAAGCTCCAGTTATGATTGGCTATAATCTCCTTCACTTTTTCCGCTGCTCTTTCCCAGGTTATCTTCTCACCTTTGGCTTCCCATTCCTCCCTATTATCTCTATCGCTCAGGGAAGGCTGGTAGTGCTCGCTCCGCATGAAGTGCCTGGTATGCTTAGAACTGACGAAATTACCTCCAGGACCCACCTGTCTGATGAGGTCAAATGCCAGGGTATCTTCATTGACCGTTATCCCCTCAACAGCCCTCATAACCATTCCCAATATTTCATTGTCTACAACGTATTTCTCATAACACGTGGTTAATGCGAATTCCATGAGTCCGGCAGCGTCGTGAATGAAGTTGGCACCTGCTAAAGCACAGAGCAGGCTGGTAAGAGCAGATTCATAGCCACTCTGGGCATCCACTACCTTGGAGTCGGTCATACCGCCGGTGGCATAGAAGGGGAGTCGGTAAAACTGAGCCATCTGGGCACCAGCCGCGTTAAGAAGGCCCATTTCAATCGACCCCGACAAATATTTGAGGTCTCTGAGGTCAGTATTAGTAGCCACGGAGCCAAAGATGACCGGTGTTCTCGGGTTAGCAATCTGGGCAAGCATTACGCCTGTCAAAGAGTCCACAGTCTGAACCACCAGATTCCCGGCAAGCGTCACCGGTGAAGTAGCTCCACATAATGGCTCAGCAGGGCATACCAGGGGAATACCGCTTTTGGCAACAGTCAGCACCAGGTCACCATACTGCTTATCTACCATTAGAGGGCTTATGCTGCAGGTTATCATAGAAATGAGAGGACGCTGGCGGAGTCTCTCAGCGGAGCCGGCAATGATTTCTGCCATACGTATCACCTGTTTCACTCCATCGAGGGTATAGACACCTGCCATAATATGCTTGGTGGTGTTGTCCAATCCGGCAAAGAAACGGTTTACATCTATCTGATCTACGGGCAGCTCGTTGGGATAAGTAGGTAGCATGAACAAGTGAATATTATCCAGCCCGTCAACCAGCTTGGCGATGTATTTCAGATTATTCAGACTAGCCGGTTGCTTTTGGCCAGTTTCAGGGTCATATACATAGAGAGCAGTGCCTCAGGTTCCTGTGTATACCCGTTGTCCACCCAGGAGAACATCATGCTTCTCATCTTGGCCACAAAGTCTGACCTCAGAAGGTGCCATCTGAA
>CAZQDF010000151.1:0-4542 GCA_964592065.1 uncultured Dehalococcoidales bacterium
GACAATCAGCCACGACCGTATAATATTACCAATAGTGGCATAGAAATATATCCAACCCTGACCGTGTTTAAGTAAGGAGGCTAGTGATGTCTCTGGCCGATATACAGGAAGTGCCTAAGGAGAGCTTGATTCTGCTGTCAGGGCCGCCGGGAGCAGGGAAATCCACCTTCTGCTATCACACTATTCTTAATGGGCTGGCTATGGACAGACCGGTTATATTGGTAACTACCGAGCATGGCCCTACAGAGGTCACAGGTCTGTTAAATGAAAAAGGTATGGGTGAGCTTCAGCCCGGGGCTTTAACGTTTATTGATGCCTTTGGTGAAACCGTGGGTGTAAAAACCCCAGAGCGATCGGACACTATAGGAGCCAACTGCGAAGACCTGAACAGTATTAGCATGGCTATCGCCAAGATGCAAGAGAGAATTGGGAGACAGGATATTCTTCTCTCTTTTGACTCCCTAACATCGCCCTATCTTTTTAACAAGGAGGAAGTGTTCAGGTTCATAAGGCTATGCCTGGCAAAGTTTGCTTCTGAAGGGAACTCGGTTTTAGCCCTAATGGATGAAGGCTGCGGCAAGGAAGAAGACCTAGGAGCGATGATGAGCGTGGCTGACGGCATCATACGGATGGAGATAAGGGAGTGCTCAAGGGTTATTAATGTGGTGAAGCACCCAAAGGTGACACCGATAAAAGTTGAGGTTCCAGTGACTGTTCCCCCTCGTGCAATCTGCTCCGTTTTTGATACAGAGTATGTGAGAAGCGAGGCGGAGATGGCTGCCTTGGGAGTAAAAGTGACTTTAAGACCGGAGGTTGGGGACTATGTTAACATCGCCTGGAGAGACCTCATATTTTGGAGTGGCATGCTATGGGACCAGAAGAGGTTCCCGATGATGATGTACGAGTTAACCAAGTATTCTGAGGATCCAAGCAATTACAGCTTTAGTATGGTTTCACTATTTCCTTGGCACAAGAAACTTCTCATGAAATTATTCTTTCCAAAAAGCTTCAGCAGGGTTAAAGACATGAGGAAATTGATTGAAAAGGTCTGGAAGCCTGTATTCACACAATGGAGAATCGGAACTATGGAATATCTTGATGGCATTTCTAAAACGGATGAACACTACTTTAGACTACACGAGGGTTATGAATGCTGGGGACTTGAGGACGTCGGGACTTCACTGGGGATTATGAAAACCGCGATGATGGCAGGCAGTTTCCAAGGAATGGAGGAGGTTCTGGGGGGTCCGGACAGGGGCTGGAATGCTGTTGAGACGAAGTGCATCGGGCTAGGAGACCCTTACTGTGAATGGAAAGTAGTGCCAGGTAGAATCGATGAGCTAAGCGATTCCCTAGAAAAAGATAGCGATGTTATTGACAGGGTACAAGAACGGTTGATGAGTCAAATCTTGGAATTTCTGCTCCAAGGGGAGCCTTTGATGGAGAGACCCACCTTGGGCAGTGAGGTGCATATCCATGAGGTTCAGCATGTTACGGCTGCACCCAACGTCGATGAGAGGCTTAAAATGGTATTTAGGATGGGTGGCGCCAGAGCAGGGAAGATGTTAGGTGAACGCCTTATGGAAGCCGGGATAAAAGAAGATGAGGGGATAAACCGGGTCATCTATTTTATGAATTACTGTAAAGTAGGAAAGGTCACGCTGGGTGAAACGATAAAAATGAAAGAGAACTGTGAAAGATTCCGAATGAAAACCGCACAGCCTTCATGCTACTTTACCACCGGTTTCCTGAATGGGCTTTTCTCAGCGGTCAAGAACAAACATGTCAGGGAAGTAAAATGCGTAGCCGCCGGCGACCCTTACTGCGAGTGGGAGATTGTTTAGTTAGTCACCGCTAGAGGAGGTAACGTAATGGAGAAAAGAGGATTTTCGTTAGCTGAATTGCAGGATTTACCTGTAAGCAACCTCATTTTGCTTACAGGTCCTCCCGGGGCAGGAAAATCCACATTTTGCCATCAAGCTGTGCTTAATGGATTGGCTATGGATAGGCCAGTGATATATGTGACTACCGAGCACGGCCCTTCCGAAGTTATCGACCTGCTTAAGCAGAGAGGCATGGGAGAGCCTCCGCCCGGCGCGCTCAGCTTCATTGACGCTTTCGGTGAAACGGTCGGGGAAACGACGGAAAAACGCTCCGACACCATCAACGCCAACTGCGAAGACCTCAACAGTATCAGCATGGCCATTGACAAGCTGCGGCAGAGAATCGGTCGCAGCGACGCCTTACTGGTCTTCGACTCCCTGACCTCTCCCTATCTGTTCAACGAAAAGGAGATATTCCGGTTTATGAGGCTCTGCCTGGCGAAGTTTGCCTCCGAGGGAAACTCGGTTCTGGCCCTTATGGACGAGGGCTGTGGTAAAGAAGAAGACATGGGCGCGATGATGAGCGTCGCCGACGGTATCCTCAGAATGGAGGCGAAAGGGCGCTCAAGAACTCTGAACGTGGTGAAACATCCTAAGGTTGAAACGGCAACGATTGAAATTCCCGTAGAACCAAAACAGCTTCAGGTCAGACCGTCAATGGAGTGGGAGCCAAATGTGCTGGCACATTTTTTCCAGTCATACAATAAAGGCAAAACAGTCATGAGAAGGGAGGTTGGAGACTTCGTCAACCTGTTCTGGCCCAGCCTTAGCCATTGGAGCTGCATGCTCTGGGATCCTAAAGGATTCCCGACGATGCTATATGAGATGAACAAGTATGAGTGTACTTCAGCGGAAGAATCACTCGCAGCGTATCCTTGGAGCATGAGACTTAGCTTCAAGATACTTCGTTCAGTCCAATCACTGGGTTTGGTGCCGAAGAGCCTGAGCAAAGTCAAAGATGTGAAAAAGATGCTAAAATTCCCTCCGCTCAATGGTATTGTTCGCGAGAGCAGCGGCATACTGGAGTACCTTGAGGACGTCTCCAAAGCTGATGAACACTACTTCAGGGTATACGAAAACTCCGACTGTGTAGGGTTTGAAAACATTGGCGTACCTGTGGCTTCTCACATGCCTCCTCAGCTAGCGGGTTACTTCGTACTGGATGAGAACAACCAAAGGGACTGGAACGCACTGGAGACGAAGTGCATAGGTCTGGGTGATCCCTACTGCGAGTTCAAGCTCGTCCCGGCAGAAATTGATGGGTTGAAGGCTTCTCTGGAAATGGATAGCTCAACCGTGGCAAGGATACACGAACGGTTGATGGAGCGCCTTATGGGATTTCTGCTTGAGGACAAACACTTGGTAGAGAGACCCAAGTTGGGCAGCGATGTTCACCTGCATGTAGTTTTACACGGGATGGGTTATCTTAACCTAGTCGGTGAGAGATACCGGAGGGCACAGATGATGGGGGCGGCCAGGGCAGCCAGGAAAATCGGCGAGCGTCTGCTTGAAGCCGGTCTGAGTGGGGACGAAGCCATCAGACGAGTGCTTGATTTCATGAATTATTGTAAGGTGGGTAGGGTCACACTGGGTGAGACGGTAAGGATCTTGGAGAACTGTGAAGCCCTGCGAACCACCATTATAAAACACGAGATACAGCAGCCCTCATGTTTCTTCACCACCGGCTTCCTGAACGGTCTCTTCTCGGCGGTCAAAAATAAACATGTCAGAGAAATAAAATGCGTTGCTGCCGGTGACCCTTACTGTGAATGGGAAATTGTATAGTTAGTCACCATTGGAGAAGATGGCAACATGGAGAAAAGAGGACCGTCATTAGCTGAAATTCAAGATGTGCCGAAGAACAACCTTATTTTGCTTACAGGACCTCCGGGTACTGGTAAATCAACCTTCTGCCATCAGATAGTGCTCAACGGCATAGCTGCGGAAAAACCCGTCATATTCATAACCACCGAGCAGAGTTCCTCTGCTACCGCGGCGTTACTAAGAGAGAAGGGTATGGGGGAGACTACCCCTGGCTCCCTAGGTTTCGTTGATGCCTTTGCCCAGACAGTGGGTCTGGCAACCCCGGAGCGGACAGACACCGTAGGTGCCAGTTGCATGGATTTGAACAGCATCAGCATGGCTATCACCAAGTTGCAGGAGAAGATAGGGAAAAAAGATATAGTGCTCGCCTTTGATTCGCTCACGTCCCCGTATCTGTTTAGTGGTGCCGAGGTTACCAAATTCATGAGGTTGTTCTTATCCAAATTCGCCGCCGAAGGGAACTCGGTGGTGGCTTTGATGGATGAGGGCTGCGGTAAAGAGGAAGACCTGGGGGCCATGATGAGCGTGGCTGACGGCATCATCAGAATGGAGATAAAGGAGAACTCAAGGATTGTAAATATCGTCAAACACCCGAAAGTGGCACCGACCAAGATTGAAACCCCAATGACCTGGAGCCCGGCGGTTAACTTCAAGAAATGGGATCCCAGGGTACTGAAGGGCGAGGCAATGGCATTTATGGCAGGACCCAAGAAGCCCCTTAGAACAGAGCTTGGGGACGACTTTATTAATGTGTTCTGGAGGAACCTTGCCTGCTGGAGCGGCATGCTCTGGGACCCAAAGAGATTCCCGACAATGGCATATGAACTAATAAAGG
>CAZQDF010000152.1:0-4522 GCA_964592065.1 uncultured Dehalococcoidales bacterium
GCACCCCTCACGCCAAACCCGTGAGGCTTCCGCCTCAAATCCTGAGGGGCAAACTAGCTCCAGATAGTGCTTCACAAAATCAAACGATCCCTTTTCCATATTTCCTCCTTTGTTGGTGAAGTTATCTACGGATACAAAACATAGTCGTATTATTCTTTCTCTGCTCTTTCCATGTATTGTGCTAATTCACCTTTTATCTGTTTCTACTGAGGTTGACGATGACCTTGATGGCATGGCTTTCTTTCTTGTTATCTAACATTTGGAAGCCTGTGCTGATTTGTTCGAGAGGAATTTGGTGGGTGATCAATGTTGCCACGTCGATGAGGCCATCCTCGATCAGGCGTACGGTTGTGACAAAGTCACGTCTTCCATTAAAAGAGCTGTAAGCATGGACCCCAAGCAAGGTGATCTCCTTGTGAATTAGCCTGCTCAGGAGAACATTTAAAGGTTGCTCCTGAAGTCCCAGTAAAGCCAGGCACCCTCCAGGTTTGACTAAAGAGAGTGCATCAGCGAATGCGCATTCAGAACTGCCAACTGCTTCAAATACAAGGTCACATGTCCCACTAAGTTCCTCTATTTTCTTTCTTTCCTCCGTTGAAACGGAGAAGGCAGCTCCTGCATGAGTAGCTATCTCTAAATTGTGGGGATGCTTTCCGATGATGCTGACCTGCTCTGGGTTTAAGAGCGCGTTGGTGATGAGAAGTGTCGATAAAGCGATCATACCATCACCTACGATGCCTACCGACGTAATATTTAAGGTCGGGATCTTGTTAATGGCATGGACCGCCAGTGCAAAACAATCGGTCAATGCGATGTGGGCCATATCAACAGGGGACGAGACCTTGATCAAGTTCTTTGTTGGGACACTGACGTATTCTTCAAAACCACCGTCATATTGCCATCCCAAGATCTGCATGGAAGGGCATAAATTATAGTCTCCCGCCAAGCAAAATGAACATTTCCCGCAGCATACAATGGGCTCAACTGCCACCCGGTCTCCAGGGTCAAACCCTGAGCTCTGGGGATCAACCTCGTACACCTCTCCTGCAAACTCATGTCCCAAGACGAGGGGAGTCTTAGGTAACTTTACATGTCCTCGCCATACAAGCATATCCGACCCACAAATTCCACATGCCATTACTTTGATAATGGTCCATCCCGGTCTTGGTTTAGGGCTGGGTCGCTCCTCTACTGTAATCCTCCCAGGTTCCCATAATAAAGCTGCCTTCATAAGCAACCTTCCTTTTCTAGGTAACTATACATCATATAATACCTCTTCTTTCTCGAGACGTTTTTGAAGAGGCAGTTTGCTCACTTAGCCTGCCGCCTCTCCAGTACACTGATCGCGAAATCGAGCCCAAGCTCAGTCAGTGTCGCGATACTAGGCTTACCTTGTTGATCCCACCCTTGCAAACCGTAATACGCGTCTAGCATTTCAGCCAATTTTTCGGGAGACACGCGGGACAACGCTGCTCCAACGCGTTCTCTCAACTCGGGTAGTTCCTCATGTATAACACGCCATGGTAGAGTATCATCGAGGCGACCTCGATGCCCTTCACGTAAGTTGTACATGCGCTCTAGAGTTAAGATACCCTTCGCGTTTCTCATGATTCCCTCGGCATCCAGTGGAATGCCATAAAACGCCTGAAAAAGCTTGGCGCTCTTTACTTCGTCGATCCCGTACGCTGCAGTGGTAGCGAAGCTACAAATTCCTAAGCAGTCTGATACAGTGTACATATCCTCATGCCACCGCACGAGTTCAGCCCGCTTTTCGTAGATTTCGGGCCTCACGAGTTTCTCGTCCCCGGTAATCTCGATACCTTTCGCTACCGCTTCAGGCGTGCCACCAAATTCTGTAAGGACTTGGGCATGCAGGTGGTCTGGCCCCCTTGGATTCACCGCAAAAGACAAGGCATACCCTTTCGCTCCTCGCAACTCTACCTTGGTTTGCTCCAAACCACGTGCCTGAAGCGCCCACTTCCAGGAATCGTTACCCACCTTCTCCGAGGCTCTCTTTGTGCCCTCAGCAAGAAGATCACCTATTCCCTCTCGGCCAGCAATTTTTCTCAGGAGCGTTTCTTGAGCCTTCGCGTTCCCCCACACAACATCGATCCCGTCGGTATCTTCCTTGCCTAATATGCCGCGCTCACAGGTCTCCATTAACCATCCGATGGTGGCTCCGGCTGACGACACATCCATCCCCAGATCGTTACAAATCTCGTTGGCCCTCATAATCGCTTCAAGATCTGTGATCCCATTTGCTGTTCCTAGGCTAGTAAGTGCTTCAGCTTCTGGTCCTCCGGAGAACGTGCCTTGATAGGGGCCCGATGAGACCTCCGTAAGACGGTGACATCCATAGATGCAACCTCCACAGGCCGTTCGTCGCGTCACATATTGGTCTGACCATCTTCGCCCAGATAAATGAGCAGCACTCTGTCCTTTAAGTCTGCCTCTCTGATGGTTATATGAGGGCAGGATTTGGAACTTCTCCAGCAGATCGATGTCCCGGGCCGTGCCATACAAATACAGATCCGGCTGTATTCCATCCGCATATAGGGCGTCTCGTGATTCCGCAACTGCATCCCCAAATCCCCGGGGATCAGCAACTGAAACAGCCCCCACGCCCTCTCGAATGACAAGAGCCTTTACGTTCTTCGAGCCCATAATGGCGCCTACTCCCCCGCGCCCCAATGCGTGGTAAGCATCTACCATGATGGAGGCGAATCTTACGAGGTTTTCACCAGCAGGACCAATGCAAGCAGTGGAAATGTTCACGCCTAGCTCTTGGTAGAAAAAAGCACAGGTATCCTTGACGCCCTTTCCCCAAACCGGCCCTGCATCTTTGATGTGAATCCCTTCTTCATCAATAAGCAGGTAGCACGGGGCAGCCCGTTTACCCAGCAAGACTAATGCGTCATATCCCGCCATTCTCAAAGTGATGCCCAGCCTGCCTCCCACATTCGACTTCAGATACCCGCCTGTCATTGGGCCCTTAGTGGTAACCGTAAGTCGGCCTGAACAAGGAGCCCCTGTTCCGTTAAGGGCCCCGCAGGCAAAAATCAAAGGATTCTCTGCTGAGAAAGGTTTAACTCCAATTGTTGCTAGATCCCACAACAGTCTTGCACCCAGTCCGCGTCCTCCTAGATACTTAGTGCAAAATTCTGCACCAATCTCCTTTTGGTCAACTTTTCCAGTGGGCAAGTTGACCAGTGCGATACGGCCAAAGTTCCTATTGGTTATCTCAATCACTCCTTCCATTGCCTAATATTATCATGGGATGACTGTTATGGCTTGAGGCAACCTGCAAACCTTCACGCATTCCGGATCGCCTCCACACAGGTTACATATAAGGGGGATACGACGCTCTGGTTGCAACGTGATGCCACCATATGGACAAGCATCCACGCACGCCCCACAACCTACGCATTTCTCTTCTTCTACTAGGATGGCGCCCGTTTCTGCTGACTTAGAGAGTGCCCCAGTTGGGCAAGCCTGCACACAGAATGCCTCAGCACACTGAATGCACACATGGGGAATAAACTCCTTATGTAGCGGATTCCCCTTAAGAAGGTGAATCCTAGACCTCCTAAGATCGAAAACCCCATTATGTGCAAACGAGCATGCTAACATACAACTACCACATCCCGTGCATTTCTTTGGATTGATCTTTAAACGCACTGTTACCACCTTTTTTCACAACGCTTCCTCACTTTGCCTTCACTTCATGGATTCAACGATCGGAAGGAGATCTGGATGCTTTATCTCTCCATCGGCAAAGGCAACAACTCCGTCTAATTCTAAAGTTGGTGTGAGTATTACGCCGTCAGTATGGCCTTTGACTTCCTCCTCGAATGGGACCTCGATAATTGCTAAGCCAATAGGGTTAGCCCCAATTCCAATTTCGATCCCTGCAAAAATGCGCTCGTCCTCCAAAATGTTTCCTGTAAGCCGTGCACCAGGATTAAGCCCCGCAGAGATATGAGCAAGTTTGTAGATATTCTTGTTGTTAAATTTTGAAAACCACTTGCGGTAGATTCGAGCCTCGCTGCCACCGGAAATATCCTTAACCCAGCCCTTCTCGACGGTCAATATAATAGGGTTACGAAGGATTCCCAGCTCATCAGGAGGCCACACGGTGCCATCGAAAACAATCTTACCATTGATAGAATCAGGAAAAGGGTACCAGGATAACTGCCCAGCCAGCATACTTTGCTCCCCGGGGTGGGCTGCAACAGTGGAAGCATGATCAATGATACGCTCTGTGATGTCCATTTCTAAATCTGTTCCCGCCGGACTTGCGATTCTGACCTTCGATGTTTTCTCCAGAACGGACTTCAGTGCTTCCCCCAGCTCGAGCACCTTCGGGTAATCGATAGAACCTATACAGCGTTTTACAGCTTCCTTGGTTCCACCTGCAGCTATACAAAAAATTCTTGCTCCATGATCAAGCGCATCTTTGAATGCTTCGGTATGTACGATATATTGCTTTGGTAAATCAATTATTACATTGGCTTCTCGCATT
>CAZQDF010000153.1:0-4501 GCA_964592065.1 uncultured Dehalococcoidales bacterium
TCGTCCACTCGCCTATTAATGTATCCAATTCTTCTTCATTTTGCTTTCGGCTCAGGAAGGTAGCAAGCTTGGCATCCTTAGTCCAAGGCGGGGTGCCTATAGCCTTACAAAAGTTTCTCCACTCCTCATCCGAGAATACAGCAATAGCACACCAACAATCGTCTCCTTTGCATGGGTAAGCATTGTGGGGTACAGCGTAATGGTGCAGATTACCCCTTCTCACCGATTCCTCTCTGTTAGCCTCGCATTCCATTAGATAAGGCCCGAGAAACTGTAGACAGACCTCACTTTGCGACAGGTCTATCATCTGCCCCTTACCGGTACGGCGACGATAGTCTAAGGCGGCGGCTAATACAGCAATAGCGAAGTGGGGAACAAAATAGTCAGAATAGGCGAACATAAGTGATAAAGGGTCTCGGTCAGGCCATCCAGTAAAGTGAACAAAACCCGTTAGGGCATTTAACTGAAGGCCTAGCCCTCCAAGTCTGCTGAAAGGACCCGACTGACCTTGATTTGAAGTTCGCAACATAATAATATCCGGCTTTATTTCTCTTAGGTCTTCGTAGCTTAAGCCCCATTTCTCCATAACGCCAGGGTTAAAATTTTCAACCACAACATCTGCCCAAGATACCAATCTCTTAGCAACCTCTCTTCCTTGAGAATGCTCTAAATCGAGGCTTATGGAATATTTATTAGCATTATAGAATGCAAAAAAACCAGAGCGGTCTATCCCTGGCACATTATCTTTGTAAGGCATAGTCGTCCGCAGTCCACCAGGTCTCTTAGCCGATTCTATACGAACTACTGTCGCCCCATAATCGGCAAGCGTCTTAGTAGTTAAGGGCCCGGCTACCCACCAAGAGAAATCAGCAACTTTTACTCCCTCAAAGGGCTCATTTATCATTTAGCACCCTCTCAAATAACGTTAGCCTGCTTCAGTTGTGCTAGTTCTGCCATAGAAATACCTAATTCGTTGTAGACCTCTTGGTTATGCTCACCAACCAACGGTGGCTTCCGTTGTATATTAGCACCAACCTCTGACGATTTGAAAAAAGTTCCTGGGTAGGTAATAGTTTCGTTTAACTCTGGATGTTCCACCTGTATCCAGAAGTTTCTCGATTTGAACTGGGGATCTTTTATTATGTCTTTCGGAGAGTATACGGGGAAAATCTTTATATTCCTTTTTAGGCCTTCCTGATAGAGTTCTAATTTTGTATACCTCAAAAAGAGTCGCTCAGCATATGTCTCAAGCTGGCTTTGCGTATCTTGTGTTGCTACTGCCAGATCATAGCTTTCCCAATCAAAATTTCTTATAAAGTCATCAGCTAACCCTTCTTCGGCAAGCCATTCTCCAAGTTGTTGATTACCCATGCTTATCCCAAGCCTGCCTCCGAAGATAATATAGGCAACGAAGCCATCCTGGCAGGGCCAAATAATACGTTGGGTTGCGGACGTACCGAAACGACCGCTCAAAACCGAGCCCTGTCGTGTTAGATTAACCCTGTTTAATTCCCAAAGGGGGATGGTATTGGTTATAGCCCAAGTGATGCTTGCTTGAATAGGAACATCCACATGCTGACCCTCTCCTGTAATTTGGCGATAATAATGAGCTGTCATTGTTGCCGATGCGGCACTGGACCCAGCGAGTAACCAAGACTGAGGAAAGCTTATACGTACCGGGCGTCGGTCAGGATAGCCGGTTATATACAAAAGGCCTCCCATTGCTACAAGGGTGATATCAGAGGCTTTATAATTCTTATAAGGCCCCTGTTGACCAAAAGGCGTGATAGAGGTCATGACAATAGAAGGTTTAACTGTCCTAAGAACTGAGTAATCCAAGCCCAATCTCTTCATATAGCCTACAGGGAAAGACTCCACTACAAAATCAGCTGTCTGGACCAAGCGCTTGAAGATTTCTTTCCCGTCCGCAGTTTCTAAATTTAGAGTGATACTCCTTTTATTGAGGTTGAAAGCAAACCAGTGGAGGCTCTTTTCTAGGTGGGGAATATTGTGATAAAAAGGCTCGATATTGCGTGAATGGTCGCCACCGGGCCTTTCCACTTTTATAACGTCTGCACCAAGGTCAGCCAGAATTTTCCCACATAGAAAACCCTTCTCATCAGTTAAATCCAAAACTCGGTAAGGTGAAAGCATGCGGTTCTCCCTAGATAACAATATTAATTAAGTCGGTTTTTTTACCCCTTGAGATGGATACCCGAAGGACTACTTAGGCAAGCGTTTGTCTAAAGGGAAGGTTTGCTTTTTACGCGACGGGAGAGCGACGGTTGCCCCTCCAGGCATTACTTCCTCCCCCCTTTGATTAATGGCACTGGTCTCAATATCTATACAGCACTCACCTTCGCTATTAATATACTTCTTGGTTATCCTTCCTTTTACCCAGACAACGTCTGAGTGGTAAACAAACCTTCGATACTCAGCATAGCTTCTCTTAAGCCATCCATCATCACCCATCCAGTTGGTAAGCATGTGTATCTGCCAGCAGTGCCTTTGAAATCCGACATCATAGGGCATTGGTAGCCCCCCCTGCGCCCGAGCTGCTTCCTTATTGTAGTGAACCGAGTATATTGGCTCCAGCGCATGAGTATTCGGGTCCCGGTAAGCCCACGCCGGGTGGTTATGGTACTGACGAAGTTGAACACCGTGAGCAGCCAACCTCGGTATGGGAGCGCCTCCTCCAATAAGAAAAGCTATCTCATCAGTCATTCCGATAGGCCCCTTTACTACCGGTTTGAGCTCTTCCCCAATCTCAACGTCCTCCCAGAAGCGGGTATCTGACCCCCTAATCTCCTCAGATAAAACCTCTTCCTCTATATCTTTAAGTTCTTGCTCAGTCCAGGGGTGCGGCAATTTAATCTTAGAGTACTTACCTCTTCTCTTGGCTTTTGCCCGCTCCATTCTTATGGACGACCATTTAACCCTGGCGACAAGCTCATTTCTCTGATTGGTGTAACTATTTTCCTTTTTATCGATAATGATTCTCTCAGCAAACTCACTGGGCTTTGGCCCCTCAAAACCAGTGTATATGCACTCTGGCAAGATTTTGTCATTAAGTAAAATAGGTAAATAAAACTCGGCATCAGTTGCGTTGTGGAAACCGCCCAACCCTCGCCAACCAAACTGCAATCCAGAAAAGACAGAAAAAATCCATGACGGAGGGGCTACAATGCTCCTGTAGCGTGTTTTTCCGGCATACTCAGCGTCAGTCCAGAGGGGATTAGGGTCTCCTATTCCAGCAGCGAACTTCCTTATAGCACTCCTGGTGGCCTCTTCATTATTCATCGAGTGTTCAATGCGCAATTTTGTGCCGATTTTTTTACGCATAGTTTCTATCATATCATCAGTGATAACGGCTTCGGGCATTTTTACTTTTTTAGATTCCACAACTATGTAACTCCTCTTGCTACGCTAATGACTTGAGTTTTACGGCCAGTAGATTTTTTGTGCTGCTTTTCTCAATTCAGTCCTGAAATTGGGGTGAGCGATAGCAATCAATTCTTCTGCCCTTTTCCGTAACGATTTCCCCCTCAGGTTAGCAATTCCATACTCGGTAACCACGTAGTCAGCACAATTACGGGGGACTGTGATCCCTGTACCTAATTCTAGGGCAGGTACAATCCGTGACGCTGTACCTCTTCTGGCTGCAGACGGTATCACCGTAATCGACCGCCCACCTTTGGAGAGCAGAGCGCCGATAGCGAAGGCTGTCTGTCCTCCGGAAGCACTTATTATTTTATAGCCTATGCTCTCAGATGATATCTGCCCGGTAAGGTCTACGCTCACAGCATTATTTATCGCCACCATGTTATCATGGGCTGATATCGTTCTAGCATCCCAAAGGTAACTGACATCAACTAGCCAGAATAGGGGATTGTTGTTAACCCAGTTCATATCCTCTTTGCTGGCGCCGCCGAGGGAAGTGACCACTGCCTTACCGGGGTTAATAGTCTTACGTTTGCCATTGATGATGCCTTTCCGAACTAGAGCTATCACCCCTGGTGGTGTAGCCTCAGAGTGCCAGCCAAGGTCGCATTTATTGTCAAAAATACCTAGCTCTACCAAGGGTTCGGTAGACCTGCCTACTCCAATCTGGAGGGTATCGCCATCTTTTATTAGGCTGGACACATGTTTGGCAATATCCTGTAGATAAGGCTCTGGTTTCTTAAGTTCCCTACCTGCTAGGCTGCCATCAGCGACAATAGCGCCGGTCGCTTGGTGAGGTACGAAATAATCTATTTCGGATACGTGGATGAAATTGTCACCAAAAGTTCTGATAAGGTTCTCATTTACTTCAGCTAGAACTAATTTGCTCCGCTTAATGTGTTCCCTTTTATTCCACAGGGATGCGCCAAAACTGCAAAACCCTTTATCATCAGGCGAAGATACCTCAGTAATTACTATGTCTGATTCCCTCAATGTACTCTCACTCTTGTTAAGTATATCAGGTATCTCTAGGTCACACCTTCTATCATCCATCATCTGC
>CAZQDF010000154.1:0-4476 GCA_964592065.1 uncultured Dehalococcoidales bacterium
GCTCCGTCTCCTGTAGTATATACACCAGGGTACTGAACAAAGTAAGTGTTCTTGAGCCTTTCTGGCTCGCCGTACACCCGCCGCATCAAACCTGGCCAAGGTTTCTTAATCACCAGATAACCGCCCTCGTTCACATCAACAGTAGAACCGTTCTCCCTGAGTATCGCAAGCTCAATCCCTGGAAAGGGCAGTGTAGCCGAACCTGGTTTAAGAGGAGTGGCCCCTGGTAGGGGAGAAATCAGTGCGGCACCTGTCTCTGTCTGCCACCAAGTATCCACAATCGGGCACTTCCCCTTACCTATTACGTTGTAGTACCACATCCAAGCTTCAGGATTGATAGGTTCACCAACTGTACCCAGGATGCGTAGAGAGCTTAAATCATGTTTATTGGGCCATTCATCGCCCTCTCTCATTATTGCCCGAAGGGCGGTAGGGGCAGTGTAGAAAATATTAACCTGGTATTTTTCTACAACCTCCCAAAATCTATCCGGATGAGGATAAGTTGGAACCCCTTCAAACATAAGACCTGTGGCCCCAAGGGCCAAAGGTCCATAGACAATGTAACTATGACCAGTCACCCAACCGATATCTGCAGTGCACCAGAAGGTGTCTTCTTCCTTCATGTCAAATATCCATTTAAAGGTCTGGTAGCAGTATAGGAGATACCCAGCCTGTGTATGAAGCACTCCTTTGGGTTTCCCTGTGCTGCCGCTGGTATATAGTATAAAGAGAGGATCCTCAGCATCCATCACCTTGGGCTCGCAATATGGCTTTATATCCTCGGCAGCCATCTCGTCATCCCACCAGTAATCGCGATTCTCTCTCATAGCCACTTGAATATCAGCCCTCTTGACTACAATCACATCTGCCACATCAGGGCAGCTCTCAAGAGCTTCGTCGGGATTATCCTTACTTCTGATCATTCTACCGCCACGGTAATAACCATCAACACAAATGAGTAATTTAGACCCACAGTCCAGTATCCTATCCCTTAATGCATCAGCACTAAAACCGCCAAAAACGACGCTGTGAATAGCACCAATCCTGGCACAGGCTAGCATGGCTATTGGCAGCTCAGGAATCATAGGTAGATAGATGGATACACGGTCACCTTTCTTGACGCCATGCTTCTTCAATACATTGGCAAACTTGCATACCTCGTGATGCAGCTCTTGGTAGGTAAATGTCTTACTATCACCAATGTCCCCCTCCCAAATCAATGCTGCTTTATTCTTCCTCCAGGTTTTAAGATTCCTGTCCAAGCAGTTATAGCAGACATTGAGTTTACCCCCCACAAACCACTCATGCTTCCCCTCCTTGAAATCTTCGACAAGTACCTTATCCCACTTTTTATACCAATCGAGCTGTTCTGCCATCTCTCCCCAGAATCCCTCAGGGTCATCAATAGACCTCTGGTAAATCTCTTTATACTCTTTTAAGCTCTTTATATACGCCTTCCTGCTAAGCTCCTCAGGAGGGGGAAAAACTCTTTTCTCCTCCATCATAGAAGTAATTGCTTTTGCTTCTTCCATATCTATACCTCCTGCTAGACGCAAAATATTTTTCTGTATTGCACCTACTGGAGCCTCTCCTTAGCACCCTTATGACCCAAGCAGCCGCAAACCAAGGTCCAAGCGGTTCTTTAGGCAACATACTTGGTTCTGGCATCACCAGCGGAGTTGGAAGTTATCTAATTAGTCTTGGTAGGTGACACCCAGTAACTGTGTAAATGCATGACGTAGCCTTGTTGCCAGCATACGTGCTACTGCCGCGCTTATTTTATAGCCCAGCTCAGGGTTAGTAGAACACAAATCACACAATTCTTGCCCACTAAAGGCTAGCACCCTTGTCCTTCGTAGGGCTTTTACCGTAGAAGTACGAACATGTGGCTCTATCATAGCTGACCACCCGAAGCATTCAAAGTTCGAAACGGATTGAAGTTGGCGTTGGGCCAGCGGTCCTACTAGCAGGATAATCCCCGCTAAGCCCTCTTCGATTACCCAAATCTTATCTGCTTTGCTACCCTGCTTACATATAAGCACTCCTGGCTCAAATACTTCAGAAGTGGACATTTTCTCTACTACGTTAAGTTGCTCATCATTCAAACCACGAAACAAGTTGCATTTTCTTAGTACTTCTAACTTATTCACTTCTTAACCTCCAATTGCTGCATTGTCCCGCATCGCATAAATCCTTATGATTTACAGTAAAAGATATGCTAATTACAACACTTTTGCAACTCCACGTATTTGTTCATGGCGTTAGTGACACTTTCCTGCAGAGCCTGATTTAGTTCTAATATCCCCAAATTGCTATCTGTTACCTCGTAGAACTCCTCAGTGGGAGTCCTTTGTGCCCTCTCCAGATGCCCATTCAGTTTAGGTGCGCATGCTGGCAGGAAAAACGGTTTAATTCCTCTTCGCTGGCATTCCTTTTCAAAGGCATCTTGAAACTCCGAACGTCCATCTACCTGAATACCCTTGGTCGGGAAAGGCATTCGCCTCCGCAGGGTATCTATGAAGGAGAATGCAGTATGGGAAGTTGCTCTAGTGTGTGCTTCCAGACTATCCCGCCTCGATAAGATATCCCTGGCGGTGAAGTGTTTCAGTATTATGCTTGGTAGGAGTCTGACATCCAGGGTATCGATTTCCCACTATATCTCCCGGTTCTTTAGCCTGGTATCCTTTGGGCTTTCCTACAGCATAGGGACACTGCCTTCGCCTTTTCCTGGCTGAGGTGTGATTTGATACTGGCTCTTGTAGTAGCCCTTGCTCTCTTAGCTTGCGAAGCACCCTGCCTATCATGGAGGCAGAAGAGTCAAATCCCTGATGCTGCAGCAATATCACTAACTTATCTTTACCCCATCTAGGATACTGCTCTCTTAGTTCAAGCACTGCCTTAACCAGCTCTACTGAATAGCTGGCTTGCCCCCCACATGCCTGAGTCGGGAAGGGTGGCTTTGCAAAACTCCAGATGCTGGAGATTATAGCGCTCTTTCCAGCGGTAGAAAGTCTGCGGGGAAATATCGAAGTGGCGGCAGGTGGGCCTGGCATTGTCATTGTGGGCATTGTAGTAAAAAACCCATTCGAATCTTTGTCCGGCCTTCTTGCATAGTTTGGGGATATTTGCCAAGCGTTTGTCTCCTGGGGTTGTGCAGTAGACGCTCATAGTGCACCATTATAACGCCTTTTCGTGACCCATCTGTGTGTTACTAGCCTATCTGAACTAGCTCATGTCTCCTGCTGGCACAACCTGAAGCTTTGTTGGATACGGGTTCGTGGCTACGGCTACTCCAGCCCCGATTTCCCACCATACAGCCGTTTCTTCCAATGGACATGCCCACCGACTGCTCGGCGCGAAACGGCATAGAGACAGGCTAGAAAAAAGAATGAGAATCCGAACGGGTGTAGTAGAGCTGAAACAACTGGCTCCTTGAAACGATTATCTGCAATCCGGCGCATAGTTATTATTATTGCTACCTGGAGAGCAACCAATTGGGGCCAACCAGCGGAAGCAGCTACCCCAAATAATGGTTTAGAAAGCGAGTAGAATGGGGCCAAAAAGAAAACATACCCAGCTACTATTAGTCCCACCAGTGCTGCTGAGGACAATGCTGCCACTGAGTAAATCGATTTAAGAAATCCCTCCCACATCGCTCCCATACCCTTGTACATATGACATGAGACCACTGGCGATAGGTCGACTGCCACGTGTCGGCCACCGTGCCGATGTATTTCAACCCCTAACCAGATATCTTCCAGTATTCTTGACTTTACAGCTCTGTGGCCTCCAATTCGCCAGTACTCCTCCTTGGGGAACAGGAGGAACTGGCCGATAGCCAGCGATGGTTTCGGTTTCTTGCAGTGTTGGAGCCACCATAGTGGCAACCAGCTTAGGATAATAAAGTAAAACACCGGGATGGCTACCTTCTGAGGTAAGGAAGTAGCAAGCTGGCGGGGAAATCCGGAGAGCAGTGAGCACCTGCGCTCGGAAGCCAGAGAAAGTACGCTGCGTAGCATATGAGAAGCATGTGTGGTGTCGGCATCAACAAACAGTAACCAGGCCCCTTTTGCCTTTCTGGCAAGTTGATAGCAGGCAAAGGGCTTACCAGCCCAGCTTTTGGGTAAGGGTTTGCCTTTAATCAATTGGATACGGTCATCCGTGGCTGCTATCCGCTGCACAAGACTAGCTGTGCTATCTGTGGAGTTGTCATCCAGTACTAGAATCTCTAAATTGGGGTAGTCCTGTTCTTGTAGAGATTTCAAGCAGTTCTCTATATTTGCTTCTTCGTCTCTTGCAGGTATAAGGACTGAGACATGAGGTGCTGGCTCGGGCAGCTTACTATCACTGCGCGGCTTCTTGAGGGCTCTCAAATTAAGTAACAGATTTAGTGCAAAAGCAGCTAAGCTGATGGTTACGATTACTTGGTATACCATACTCTTATCGTTATTATAGGCAGCTTAAGCTTTGTACCTT
>CAZQDF010000155.1:0-4463 GCA_964592065.1 uncultured Dehalococcoidales bacterium
GCATAGGGAAGCACCTCACCATCCTTCATTCCGATGACTGGATTCACCTTGAGCAATGAACCAAGGAAGGCCTGCGCTTTCCCGATGCGCCCGCCCCGTTCCAGGTATTCGAGAGTATCAAAGGCACCACGCAAATCTACACGATGAATCGTGTGATGGGCTACATCCAGCACCTGATCAAGGCTAGCTCCAGCCTGAGCTGCCTTGGCCGCGGCAATTACTACGAAGCCCTGTGCCATAATCGCCCATTGCGAATCCACGACCTCTACTCGGCATTGCTTCTTCATTAATCCTATGCTCTGTAACGCCACCTGATAAGTAGCACTGAGCTTGGAGGTAAGAGTGATAGCCACGATTTCATTTGTTTTTTCTGCCAGCCCATCGTATGCGTTAGCAAACATGCCCGGGGATGGCGCGGACGTCCCAGGCAGAACCCTGCTCTTCTTAAGCTTCTCATAAAACTGCTCGGCACTTAGGTCAAGACCATCACGGTAGACATCGGTGCCAAAGCGGACAATGAGCGGGACCACTGTAATCCCGAGCTCCTCGGCCACACTAGATGGCAGGTCGGCAATACTATCGGTCACAATAGCTACTTTAGGCATGGATATCATCCTCTCGTCGTACGACAAGCAGTGACAAGAGGAGCACTAATCTAGCTACGGTGGTACTTCCTGTCAGTCAGTTCCGACTTTGCCAGCATACTGCCGAGTGCCACTGACCATAGCGACAAGGTAATCCCTACACCTAAAATCCACAGGTTCAACTGATCTCCTTGGTGAATACCCGCTAGGATCATTCTGGACAACAGGTAAATAAAACCTATCCCAGACCCGGCTAACATAGCGTGGGCCACTACGCGCCATCCTCTCCGTGTTAGCAGCTTGTCTACTATCATCGCTCCCTCCTTGCCCGTCTAGTTGACATTATACTCTAATGTAGAACACCGCGAAAAGCGGAGGGAGAAAGCGGGCTTCTCAGGATTCTAATTAGAGGTCGTTTAGCAATGAGTATTTTGCTTGCCTTTCCCCTTGGAAGGGCTAATTTCTTACCTTCCCGAGTTAACCTTATGCATCTTTCCCATTTCTTTAACTACTTCCATGGCTATCTCTTTCCCCTTCGCCTGTTTTAGGCATAGTTCTCCTGTGCTTTAGCTAAGCCAAAGCTTAGGCTCCAGCCTCGCCTCTAAAGCTAACGCCAGTTAATAGTTTCACCAGCCTTTTCAAGTTTAGTGCCATGAAGGTAAGATAGCTCTGAATGACAGGCCTCACAAATCCAACATAAGGACATCTAGCAAAGCCATGCCATTTCTTTGCTTTGCCAAATTTCCTCTACACCTTATTCCGTTCCTTTGAACTTTCCTTTAGCTTTAGCCATCCTTCTTCTGGGTATGGTAACTGTTAAGCCTTATGGCTGTGTTTATCCCTTTCTGGCCCAAATAATGATGGTTTTCCCCATCATCACAGCCTTTTGAAGTTTACCAAACTCAACCCTTTTCTCTTGAGCTATCCTGATTACCTCATCGACTAACGCCTCATAAGCTTTTGAGCCAGCATCATTAACCAGCCGATTCTTGAGTAAGGTTAAGGTAGGATGGTCTGGAGCTTTCTCATCAGCACCAAGCTCTGGAAAGAGGCCGATAGACAAACTATCATTAGCCAATATCTCTATCATTCTTTCCGAGATATTCCATAGCTAAGAAAGAAGGAGTATCCTTAATGCGATGGTGGGATTATACGGAACCTGTCCTATTTCTCCCTTACCCTTGTAATAGCGATAAGCTTTGTGGTAAACCTATCCCAATCTATAACCTCGTCTAATTTTCTTAGGAAGCGGTCTTTGGATACGTTCTGCTCGTAAAGGAAATTGCCAGAGAGAGAATTCATGCTCGTTTCTTTACAACTTACCTTAGCTATAATAGACCTCCTTAGCCTTCGCCTAAGTATAATAGCTTTGAACTCATTCGGCTAACTTTGTAGAGAGGATTTTTGGAAAATTGCTAAACAATCTCAAGCACATGCGTTTGAATGCGAGCAGTTGAATGCGACATGGTGTTATTGTAGAATTCACATGTTTTGAGCGGATTACAAAGTCATTTCAATGAGACTCTCAAGGTGCTTCGGTAGCCGTAGTAATAATATTTGGAGGGGAAATGATTTGGCAAAATGAGATTGATGAACTTAGGCGAAGACAGGAATTGGCAAAGCAAATGGGAGGAGCCGAGGGCGTCGCTAGACAGCACTCTAAGGGAAGGCTTACTGTTAGGGAACGAATTGACTCGCTCCTTGACCCAAATTCATTTAAGGAAATTGGATCAATTTTCGGTAAAGCTGAATATGATGACAAGGGTGAACTGAAATCATTCACCCATGCTGCTCACGTTATAGGTACCGGGAGGATCAATGGCAGGGCAGTGTGTGTTGATGGGGGAGATTTCACAATCCGTGGTGGCTGGTCGGACCCAACCAGTTTTGTAGGTATAGGGGGGTTCACTATAGAGAAAATGTCCCTGGAGCGGCGTATTCCTTTCATTCGCCTGCTAGATTCGGCTGGTGGGAGTGTCGTAAGTATTAAAAATAAGGGGCGCACTGTTCTCTTGGGAAATCCTAATCTGTATGGTCCTTGGTGGGAGCTAATGGCACGAGTTCCAGTTGTTTCAGCAGCCTTAGGTGACTTGGGTGGAGACCCACCAGTACGAGTAGCATCCTCTCATTGGAGTATCATGACCAAAGGCACTAGTAATCTATTTGTTGCTGGCCCCCCCCTGGTAAATCAAGCACTGCATATGAATATTAAGAAGGAGGAACTGGGTGGCTATAAAGTTCATGTTTACCAGAGTGGGGTAGTCGATAATGTGGCTGAAGATGAAGAAGACGCTTTCCGTCAGATAAGAACCTTCTTAAGCTACCTGCCACAGAATGTGTGGCATCAGCCACCGCGAGTTGAGACTGGGGATGACCCGGATAGACGCGATGAAGAGCTGCTTTCCATTATACCCAAACAGCGGAGAAAGCTTTACCCCATACGCGATGTAATAAAACACATAGTTGATAAAGACTCAATGTTTGAAATTTCCCCATTCTATGGGAGGTCTCTGGTTGCCTTTTTGGCACGTATGAATGGTTACCCGGTTGCAGTAGTTAGCAACGACTGCATGTTCTTTGGAGGGGCACAAACTGCCGCCGCCTGTGAGAAGATGACACGGTTCATTGATTTCGCCGATACATTCCATTTGCCTATTATATATTTGGTTGATTGTCCTGGTTTCATGATAGGTCCTCAGTCAGAGAAAGAAGGAATAGAACGGAAGTCGGCTCGGCTGGCTTTTGCCATGGCACAATTAACTGTGCCTGCGATGGCAATAGTACTAAAGCGATCCTTTGGTGTAGCTGGAGCCCTGCATGGGTCTATATCTCGTCTAAATCTTCGCTATGCCTGGCCATCAGGGGTATGGGGCTCTCTGCCCATAGAGGGAGGCGTGATGGCTGCGTATCGGAGAGAAATTGAAGCTGCTCCTGACCCAGAGGCAAAGCGTATTGAATTAGAGAATGACTTCGCTGAATTCGCTTCACCCTTCCGAACCGCCGAAGCATTCGACGTCGAAGAAATTATTGATCCACGAGACACTAGGCCGATTCTATGCGAATTTGTAAGAGACGCCCAGGAGGTTACCGCCACTCAGCTTGGTTCTAAGTGCCGCGTCGGGATGAGGCCGTAGCTAGTAACTGGTAATGACATTTTGCTAACGAGAGGATAAGCCAAAAGGTGAGAAATTCAACATGGGCGGTTATAATATCCGAGGCTATATTCTCTAAGGTAAGAATTCTGTAGGGCATCCTTATTATTTCAGGTTTCATTCTCGTAAATGCTATTTGAAATTAGGCCATCCCTTGGCTTGGTCTAGCTGCCATCTTGAGCAAAGCTTTAGTTTACTAGGATTTTGTGGAGGCTGAGATACATAGGTAACATTCATGATATGGCTAGGAGAATGCAGCGCAATGATGATTGGGAGAGAGTGGTGCCTTCGCGTTCAGCCAGAAGCTCACTAATAAAGCCCGTAGTTTATGAATTCACTCCCATTATCCGAGTGCAGACCCAGGAGGGGAAATGGAAGGCGTGTTCTCACATGATGGATAGCTGCCCCAACCCTTTGCTGTCCCTTGCCCCCACACTCCCTGGCACTCTATCCATCCCATGGCCAAATCCACCATGCTCAGTGTGGTGAGATAAAATCCCTCAGCGCTCTCTCCACAGTGAGCCACCGTAGCAGCTTCCAAAAACCCGGGGAGACTCCGGTCTAACTCAGTAAAGGTGCGTATTGGAATAGGTGTTTTAAATAAAGTCCCAGGCCCGGTGGTACTGAAGGGATGACGCTTCACCCTTAAACGATATGGATGTAGCAGCCTAGCCATAGTGGATGGGCTCATCTGGCAAAGCTGAGTTTCTATATCAGGGGAAAGTGT
>CAZQDF010000156.1:0-4462 GCA_964592065.1 uncultured Dehalococcoidales bacterium
ATGACCGGGAAATGACCAGACTGATAGAGCGTAACAAGTCACCCTTTGAGTTTCCTAGTCTTAAGATGGTCCATACGGTAGACGACTCAAAAGCAATTAATCGTATTATCGGAACGGCCATAATAATAGCCGGTTCAGGGATGTGTACCGGAGGGCGAATAAAGCACCACCTTGTGGCAAATATCTCCCGCCCGGAGAGCACAATTCTATTTGTTGGTTACCAGGCAAGGGGCACATTGGGGAGGCAGATTGTTGATGGGGCTAAAGAGGTACGGATACTAGGGCAGTTTTATCCCGTTCGTGCAAGAATAGCCCAATTAACTGGTTTCTCAGCACACGCTGATAGGGATGAGCTTATGAAGTGGCTCTCTGCCCTTAAAAAGGCGCCGAAGCATCTGTTTATTACCCATGGCGAATCTGAGGTGGCTGATCGTTTTTCCAATTACGTGAGGGATAAAATACGTTGGAGGGTGTCAGTACCTGCGTATCGGGAGCAAGTTCTTCTAGATTAAGGATGTTTGCCGTAAGAATATTGAGCATTCTGCTTTGCATGGCGCAGATAAAGAGCTAATACTAAATGCTCCTGCATAACTGGCTGTTATGTATTCCATGACTTGAGGAGGTAAACGATGGCCTATGAGTACGAGATAAATGAACTAGCTAAGGGGGAATCCTGGCGGATGTTCCGCATAATTGGGGAACTGGTTGAAGGGTTTGATAAGCTTGCAGATGTAGAACCAGCAGTGAGCATATACGGGTCAGCACGGATAACGCCGGATAATGAGCTTTACACACAGACAAGGGAAATAGCGCGTCAGATTGGAGAGATGGGCTTTTCCATAATAACTGGCGGCGGACCAGGCGTTATGGAAGCGGCCAACAAGGGTGCCACAGAAGCTGGGGTCAAATCAATCGGACTGAATATCCAACTACCTCAGGAACAGGCTCCCAATGTCTATGCCACAAAGCCGATAACGTTTAATCATTTCTTTGTCCGTAAAATTATGCTGGTCAAGTACGCATCTGCCTTCATCATAATGCCCGGAGGGGTAGGCACGCTCGATGAGGTGACCGAGCTATTAACACTTATGCAAACCCACAAGATAAGGCCTTTTCCGGTGGTGCTGTTTGATAGCATGTATTGGAAAGGATTCCTGGACTGGCTTCGCGATTCAGCATTGTCCAGAGGATTCATTTCTGAGGAGGACTTTGATCTGCTAAGGATTTGCGACCACGTTGACGAAGTAACTGAGGCTGTCCGCAAGTGGCGTGAAAAGCATGAGGTTATAGGTAAGAAAGCAATAAGCACCTAAATCTTAAATAGAATTCTTCCGAATGGCTTAATTGCACCAACTGGCTAACTGTTCACTTGTCAAAAGCCGTACCATTTGGCGACCTTTTCTAGCGGTTCCCTTTCGGATCGGAATTGATTTATCGAATCATCCCAGTTAGGATAGCCAATCGCTATCCCCAGCACTATGAGCTTGGAATGTGGCAGTCCTAATTCCTTTCTCAATACATCAGGATACACAACAGCCTGTGCTTGAGGGATGGTTCCTAGTCCGTACTTGGTAGCTAGGAGCATGATATTCTCAGCAAGCAAACCGCAATCAAATATGGGCCAAACATTTACGCCTTCGCCCTGAAAGTAGAAAGACCGGTCAATGCAGATATAGATCACGATGGGAGCTCCAAAATGTTTCAAACCCTGTAATCGCCACCAACCTCTCCCTTCTCTATCTTCCCTTCGTATTCCCTTAGTCTCGAGAAACTTAGAAGTTAGAGCACGACGACGAGTATCGTACGGTTCTGGAAATTCCTGGGGGCGGGCGATGTCAGGAGTGAGCCCCTCTTCTGCCTTCTCCATAAGTCTTCTTCTTATTTCCTCCAATTCCCTAGCGCGGACTATGGCGAATTCCCAGGGTTGTGTGTTTCCCCAAGACGGGGCTCGCAAAGCTAATTCCATTATCTGCTTTAAAACATCTAGCGGGACAGGATCAGGCTTAAAAGCTCGAATACTCTTCCTTTGTTTAATAGCTTCAACGATATCCATACCTTTCTTGCCTCCTTTACCTACTTGTAATCAAAATTGCAATGAATCCTAAACCATGAAAGCCAATATGAAAACTCGTTTCATTGAGGCGTACAAACAGAGGATAATGCACCGAGCATCAAATAGTCTTGAAAAATTGACCCAATGGCACATGAAAGGCAACAAGCGCGGACAAATGATGATAACGAGCGGTTTTAGTCGCAAATCTCTGCTCTATCTCAGCTCAAAAGTTCAAACGCAGTTTCGGTTGCCTTCTCTAAGCTACAATGGCACGATAAGCCCATGGGTGTCATTCAGCGATGAACCCTGACAGTCAATGGCAACAGATTCTTCATGGTTGAATCTTCTCACAGAATGTATCTGGAAGGACCCCTCTTATAACGTAAACGCTAGGTTATTTGGAGTCATTTTAGAGCCTGAAGGGATTCCGGTGAGTATGATATCTTACTTACCGACTGCAATACGCCATCACTGGGAGTAGAAACCAAACATTTGGGCGCTTTGTTGGCTTGCCATCTTGCAAGCTTCATTTCATGGTATACTTGGAATAGGTTTGATGGCTGCGACGGAGTAGGGCAGTTATGAACAGCCAAACCCATCGTTTCAAGGTAGGGAGTTTTCAATGCATAGCCGTCAGCGACGGCACTCACGTATACGCACCTCCCACCTTCCCACCGCCTGCTATATTTCTTTTCGTCAACGCGCCAAGAGAGTCCCTTGAGCAGGTGCTTCGCGAACATAACCTACAGCCAGAACAGTGGTCAGAGTGGGTGAGTTCGTATACCTGTCTGGTGATCAACACGGGTGAGCATCGCGTGCTGGTAGATACGGGGGCTGATGGTCTGGGACCCAGCACGGGAAGACTCCTCCAGAACCTGAAAACCGAGGGAATCGAGCCTGAAGACATAGACACCATAATCCTCACGCATGGACACCCCGATCACATTGGTGGGAACACTGATAGTGAAGGCAAGCTGGCTTTCCCCAACGCTCGGTACATCATGCGGGAAGACGAGTGGGATTTTTGGAATTCAGAAGAGGCGGCACTGAAACTTAAGGAACACGGCAGAGAAATTCTTCTGGGATGCGCACGCAAGAACCTCCCACCGATTCAAAATCAGCTTTATCTTGTGGACCGCGAAACGGAAATCCTGCCCGGCATACAGGCCATTGCTGCGCCAGGGCACACACTGGGGCACATGGCGCTTGCTGTTTCCTCTGAAGGCCAGCAATTACTGTGCGTCTCCGATGCGGTGCTCCATCCCATCCACCTGGAGCGGCCAGAGTGGTATGCGGTGGTCGATTTGGATCCGGAGCAAGTTGAGGCTACCAGGCGCAGGCTTTTGACCAGGGCTGTAGACCAGAACGCTCTCGTGCTTGCCTTTCACTTCCCGTTCCCAGGTCTGGGTCGAGTTGTCCCGAGGGGAGAGGGATGGCAGTGGCAGCCGATTGAGACGACGGGTGAAGCTGCAGGGTAATCCGTAGGATGTGTCTGGCGCAGTTGTAGCTTATGGGTCGCACTGCACGCTCGTCCAGGATGTCACCTGCCAGTCGCTGGTCAGGGACTTTGTTGCTACAATTATTGGCAGTGGTAGCGGTCGGGGCAAATGCTGAGGCTGAAAACCAGTTCAAAAGTTCTACCTGTTGTCCCCTCATCTCCACCTTATTCCTTATTGCACACTAAAGCATAGAGCAGGGATGCCCCATTGCTACCTTGAACCTCTCCAGCTTCTCTGGAACTTTTGGATCGATCCCCGGCACACAACTATCGAGAGGGCAAACCCCTTTCTCTCGAATTCCGCATACTTCACACGCTATAGCACATTATATGAGGGAGGCATCCCACTATCTCTCAAACTACATATTCATCAGGATTAATAGGGACCTGTATAACAACTGGTCCACTCTCTTTAAAGCCATTCACAATTGCCTTTTCAAAGTCTTCCAAAGTGTTTGCTTTTACACCGTGAGCCCCGAAGCCTCTTGCTACCTCCGTCAAGTCTGTATCGCCGAATTCAACACCATAGCTAGGATAGCGCATTCTTTTTTGAATGATGTCAATTAGTCCAAATCTTTTATCACAGAAGACAATGCAAATCAGGGGCAATTGTAGTCGAACTACTGTCTCCAATTCCTGCAGCATCATTAGAAAACCACCGTCTCCACATATAGAAACCACCTGACGGTCAGGAAATTGCAGCTTTGCTGCTATAGCAGCGGGAAAACCATATCCCATTGACGAGAGACCGTTGGACATGAAGAAGGTTAGTGGTTCGTAGGCCTTCCATAGTTGCCCTAGCAGTAACTTGTGTGCACCTACATCACTAGTCAGTATGGCATTTCGTGATAGGAGATGGCAGCCAAACACCCATGTAATGATTAACTGCGGCAGCAGAGAACATCATCGGA
>CAZQDF010000157.1:0-4455 GCA_964592065.1 uncultured Dehalococcoidales bacterium
TCAACACCGCCGTTTTCCTTGAACAGGATGTTGTAGTCCTTTTTGCTGTTAAAGGGCGGGTCCAGGTAAACAAGGTCTATAGAGTTGTCAGGAATATACTTACGCAGGATTTCTAAATTATCGCCATAATACAAAACGTTGGTTTTCAAAGTATGCATGGTAGCTCCTCAAGGTACATAAGCTGCCAATTATATCTCAAAGTCTCCTCATTTGTGGCCTACTCCAAAACCGAAGTCGAGGCCCGTACCGACAACCTTGTCGCAGTATGGACACCGCACAGGCTGTTCTGCATCGGTAACGAGGCTATGCCTTGCAGTACACTCGCTGTAGCCTTCCCCATCCCACGACCATTCCTCTGTCATCAGAGCTGTAAACCAAATGCGATCCAATATCCTGTTGCAATTCTTGCAGCGCTTTCTTCTTTCCTCACCTTTATCAATCATCTTTTGCGCCTCTCTTTTTTGGAAATTCCTCTAAATTCTCTGCACCAACGGTCCGTAAACATTCTTTCAAGTTGACTCTTTTCGTACCCTTCACACTATCACCATATTATTCCTGTGAATAACCTCGTTGCCATATTCATGGCCTAAAAGGCTGGGAATTTTATCGGAATGTGCTCCTTTGATAATAATCACGTCAGCAAAGCTGTAGTTGGAGATGCCACAGGCGATATGTTTGCCCTGCTCATCAAAGACGTCCACGGTGTCGCCACGCTGAAAGTTGCCGTTCACCTCCACAATCCCAGCAGGAAGCAAGCTTTTACTTTGCTTGGTAAGGGCTACCATAGCGCCTTCATCCACCACTACCTTGCCTTTGGAAGCCAGCCCACTGAGCATCCACCTCTTTCTACTTTCCATCTTATTCACTTGTGCTGGGAAAAGCGTGCCTAGACCTTCTCCTGTAGCAATCCTTAGCAATATATCGGGCTCCCGCCCATCAGCAATGATTACATCTGTTCCTGAAGAGGTAGCCAGCCGGGCTGCTTCAATCTTGGTTGTCATGCCTCCAATTCCTCGCTGATTAGCAGTATTGCTAGCTAAGCGTTCAATTTCAGCGTCAATCTTGTCCACTCGGCGGATAAGCTGCGCTTCAGGATTGTAATGCGGGTCGGCAGTATATAAACCGCTGATGTCAGAGAGCAGCACCAAAAGGTCAGCATCAACCAGGTTGGACACCATAGCTGAGAGGTTATCATTATCTCCGAATTTAAACTGTTCAATTTCGTCAATGGCGACGACATCATTCTCATTAACGATGCAGACTACGCCAAGCTCGATAAGAGCCAGCAGGGTATTGCGGGCATTAAGGTATCCAGCACGGTCGGAGAGGTCTTCCTTCGTAAGCAATGCCTGGGCTATAGTTATATCATGCTGACTGAAAAGTTGCTCATAAGTGTGCATAAGGTAGCCCTGCCCTACCGAAGCCAGAACTTGTTTAAATGGAGTGCCTTTACGTTCTTTGATTCCTCTAAGCTTTTGTCCCCCGGCAGCGACCGCCCCCGAGGAAACTACCATTACCTTCCTTCCTTGATACTGAAGCCGGGCTACTTGCTTCACCAAGCCAGACATGATGGGTAAATCAAGATGGTCAGTACCTGAGGTAATAAGACCTGTGCCAAATTTAGCTACTATGCGATAGTAGGACATTATGTCGAATTATAGCAGCCATTAAGAAGGGTCAACAAGTAAGGAAAAACTCGCTATGCTAAAATTGCTCAACCATGAATCTTTCTTGCCTGCTTTCTTTACTTAAAGAAACACCCACCTATCAACAACTGGTGAGGCAATTATCTATAGCCAAACATGAACATAAGGTGGTTATACTCGGCGCTGCCAAGCCTTGCTTTATAGCCGCCCTGTATGAAGAACTTAATTTGCCTCTGATGGTGATAACCGCCCAACCGGAAAATGCTAGAAGACTCTATGAGCAACTTCAAGTTTGGTGCCCCTCTAGGGCTAATTTACACCATTTCCTTGAGCTCGATTTCCTCCCCTATGAATATCTTGCTTCTTACCCTACTAATACTATGCTGGAAAGACTGCGAGTATTATCCACTTTAGCCCTTAATGATGGCGGCGATAAACCTCTGATAGTAAGCTCAGCCCTGGCAGCTATAACCAAAACTGTGGCTCGGAGAGATTTTGTGGCTGCTTGCCATGTTTTGAAGCAAGGTATGGCCGCTGACCCCCTAAACCTGCTACACAGATGGCAAGGCATGGGCTATGAGATGGAAGATATTGTTGAAGTGCCAGGGACGATGAGTAAACGAGGTGGTATCATCGATGTTTTCCCTCCTTCTAGCCAACTACCAGCTCGAGTAGAATTCTTTGGCAATCAGATAGAGAGCATAAGGTGCTTCGATCCGGAAAGCCAACGCTCAACTAAGCCAATATGCTCCATAACTATCACTCCGCCTAAAGAAGTTGCTATGCCTAAAGAAAGTGGGATATTCAATTTCTTGAACTTAAATAGCTGTGCTATTGACGTGAAACACCGCTTCCAAGAGGATATGGCTAGATTGCAGCAAGGGGAGTGGTTTCAGGGTGCTGAGTTCTATTTCCCGCTATTCAATAATGGGAGCATCTTTGATTACCTGGATGATAACGCTCTTATTATTCTCGATGTCCCTAAAGAGATTGAAGCCGCTGTCCAAAGATTGCACACCCAAAGTCAAGAGCTAAAAACCATTAAACTGGAACATGGTGAATTACCTCAAGGCTTTCCCCTTCCTTATTTTACCTGGGAAGAGTCAGAGCCAACCGTAAGGGCAAGGCAGTGCCTAACATTAGAATCATGGGATACCACTGACCAGCAGGCTCTGCCTTTCACTCCCCCCCAAGGCTATGGAGGCAGATTGGAAAGGTTCCTCAAAGCAGCTAGGCAAATGATAGGACAAGGACAGCGCTTGCTCATAGTTAGCCATCAGGCAAATCGTTTAGCTGAACTCCTCCAGGAAGAAGGCATTCATGCCTCTCCTGCATCACAGCTAGAGCAGACACCTCCGCCTGGTTCAATCACCATGCTTCAGGGTTCACTGGCTGAAGGTTGGGAGATGAGGAATGTTTTAAATTTAATCACTGATGCTGAACTCTTTGGTTTTGTGAAACAGGCGCGCCCGAGCAAAAAGACGCCACTACGCCGTCAATGGCTCCTCCCCCAGCTAACACCCGGTAATTATGTAGTCCATGTTGACCATGGCATCGGCAGATTTAATGGTTTAACCAAGATGGCCACCAATGGAATCGAGCGGGAATACCTCATTTTGGAATACGGCGGAAATGATAGGCTTTACGTGCCTACCGAGCAAATAGAGCGCGTCAGCCGTTATATTGGTGCCAGTGACCAGCAACCACGTTTAAGCCGACTGGGAACTCAGGAATGGGAAAAAACGAAAAAAAGGGTGAAAGAATCAGTGGCTGATATCGCTCAGGAGCTTCTTGGCCTTTACGCTGTCAGGGAAGTAACCCCTGGTTCTGCTTTCTCCCAGGACACATTATGGCAACAGGAACTGGAGGCGTCATTTCCCTATATGGAAACACCAGACCAACTAGAGGCAATTATAGCCGTTAAAGAGGACATGGAAAGGCCAAAGCCAATGGACCGACTCATCTGTGGGGATGTAGGCTATGGTAAAACCGAGATAGCCTTGCGTGCTGCCTTTAAAGCAGTTATGGATAATAAGCAAGTGGCTATACTGGTTCCTACCACTTTACTAGCTCAGCAACATTTCACCACCTTCAAAGAAAGGTTACAGACCTTCCCTTTAAGGGTAGAAGTGTTGAGTCGCTTCTGCTCCCCAGAAAAGGAAGGGGAAATCCTTAAAGGCTTAGCTAATGGCACTGTAGACATATGCATTGGGACTCATCGCCTATTGCAGAGAGATGTCACATTCAAAGACCTGGGGATAGTGATAATTGACGAAGAACAACGCTTTGGTGTGGTGCAAAAGGAAAGACTTAAGCAAATGAAAAAAGAGGTGGATACCCTTGCTCTTAGCGCTACTCCTATTCCCCGCACTCTTCATATGTCTTTAAGTGGGCTCAGAGACATGAGTATCATGGAAACGCCTCCTGAGGAACGCCTATCCATCAAGACTTACATCGGAGCTTATGATGACGACTTGCTCAGGCAAGCAATGCTTCGTGAGCTGGAAAGGAACGGGCAAGCCTTTTTCGTCCACAATAGGATTCAGAGCATTGCCCTAGCTGCAAGCAAGTTACAGGCTCTGGTGCCTGAGGCCAGAATAGCTATAGCTCACGGACAAATGCCCGAAGAAGAGCTAGAGAAAGTGATGGCGGGTTTTATTGCAGGCAACCATGATATTCTGGTAACCACTATCATTATCCAGTTGGGGTTGGATATGCCTAACGTTAACACTCTAACTGTCGACCAAGCTGACAAATTTGGTTTAGCTCAGCTCTACCAGCTAAGGGGCAGGATAGGTCGCGGTATTAA